>NZ_JAAOLG010000035.1:0-40557 GCF_011602025.1 Rhodococcus sp. IC4_135 | reverse complement strand
CCTCTCGTCGCCTCAGATAGACCGAAAGCCACTTTCGCTCACATCGGGGTAACTGGAGATCGCGACAAATGGCCCAGCCGTCGATCACTCGGGCCGCGGGCCGGGCTCCCAGACGCCCACTACGGTCCCCTCACTCACGTGTCGCTCGTATGCCGAAACCTTGCCGTGGATGACGGCAAGGTTGTCCTGCATCGCAGAAATCCTGGATCGAATCAACACCTCATGCTGTTGCAGAAGTGAAAGCCGTTCCTTCTCGTTTCCCGGACCAGACCTGACGAGTGCGGCGAATTCACGGATCGTGGCGATCGGCATACCCGAGTCTCGGAAGCGATTGCACAGCTTCAACCAAGTGACATCGCTTTCGGAGTAGACCCGACGCCCACCTGCCGAGCGTGCAACCTCGTGAACGAACAGTTCCTCGTGTTCGAAGTATCGAAGCGAATCGATGCTGATTCCGGTCTCGACAGCGACCTCACCGATTGACAGTTCACGCATTGCCTGACGACCTTTCCTTGACCTGGAGTGCACTCCAGATTTTACGGTCCTGCCATGATTTCCATTCAGCGCAAGATCAACACCGGATTCGCCCGAACCTCCACCGCCGACGACGTACTTGCCGGGCGAGACCTGACCGGCACCACCGCATTGGTCACTGGCGGATACTCCGGACTCGGATTCGAGATTTCGCGGTCGCTTTCGTCGGCCGGCGCGCGAGTGCTGGTGCTTGCCCGCCGACCAGAGCAGGCACGGGGTGCCGTGGCCGACTTTCCAGGTATCGAAGTGCGAGCGTGCGACCTGTCGGACCCGAGCAGTGTCAGATCGTGTGCGCGAGAAATTCTCGATTCCCGGATCAGTCCGGACATCATCGTCTGCAATGCGGGAATCATGGCCTGCCCGGAGATCCGAGTCGGGTCTGACTGGGAATCACAGTTCGCGATCAATCACCTCGGGCACTTTGTACTGGTGAACCTGCTTGTGCCTGCCATGCCCGCAAACGGTTCTCGCGTGGTCGCTGTCTCGTCGGCGGGACATTTTCTGTCGGGGGTGCGTTGGGACGACATACATTTCCGCAACGGTTACGACCGATGGCTTGCGTACGGTCAGGCCAAGACTGCAAATGCTCTCTTCGCTGTACAGCTGGCGAGCGCCGGTGCTTCACGCGGAATCACTGCGTTCTCCGTCCATCCCGGGAGCATCCTCACTCCCCTTCAACGTCACTTCTCCGCATCGGAGAAACACGAACTCGGATGGACTACGTCGAATGGCGATGCCGTGCCGGGATTCAAGACTCCCGCCCAGGGCGCCGCGACAGCGGTGTGGGCGGCGACGGCGCCGATACTCGCCGATCACGCCGGCGCGTACCTCCAAGACTGCAACATCGCGGACGTTGCGCAGACGGATGACATGAGCGTCGGCGGCGTGAAGCCTTGGGCTACCGATCGCGACGACGCACGCAGACTCTGGGCACTGTCCGCTGAAATGACCGGAGTGGACGCCTTCGGTCGGCGCTGACACCGAGCGAACGTACCTCCCGTCGCCTCAGATAGACCGAGAGGCACTTTCGCTCGCAAAGGGAATACAGATGCAGAATGCCCCCAACCGGACGGTCGGGGGCATTCTGACGTTCAGTGCTTCAGGAACGCGATCAGACGTCCGCGTTGCCGGTCTTCCAGACGCTCCACGGGATGTTCCAGTCACCGAGTCCGTCGGTGCCGGAGAGCGTGCCGCCGACGGTGTTCTTGACGACGACGATGTCCCCGCGCTTGGTGTTGTCGTAGACCCACTTGGCGTTGGACGGGCTCAGGTTGAGGCAGCCATGGCTCGTGTTGGAGTAGCCCTGCTGCCCGACCGACCACGGCGCCGAGTGGAAGAAGATGCCGCTGTAGGACATTCGGGTCGCCCAGTCGACAGGAGTCTTGTAACCCTGAGCGGAGGTGACCGGGACGCCGTACGTGGACGAGTCCATGATCATGTTCGCGAAGCGGTCACCGATGATGTAGACGCCGTTGTCGGTGGGAGTGCTGTCCTTGCCCATGGAGGTGGGCATGGTCATGACGGTCTCACCGTTGACCTGGAAAGTGACCTGCTTGGTGTTGTCGTCTGCCGTGGCGATGACGGCATCACCGATGGTGAAGGAACTCTTCGCGTCTTCCTGCCCGAAGACTCCCTTTCCGAGATTGCGCCCGTACACGTTGACGCTCACGTCGACCTTGGTGCCCGGTGCCCAGTAGTTCTCCGGACGCCAACGGACCTCACGATTGTTGACCCAGTAGAACGCACCTTCGACGGCCGGAGTCGTGGTGACGGTGATGGCAGCTTCGGCAGCCTTGCGATCGGGGATGTTCTCGTCGAACTGCACGGCGATGGGCTGACCGATGCCGACCACGTCGCCCTCGTTCGGCAAGACGTACGGCTTGGTGACGTTGCCGGGTGCGCTGGTGGTGAAGGACGTGACCGTCGTACTGGCGCCACCCAACCCGAATGCGCGGGCCTCGATCTTGTACTTGCGGTTGTAGCCGAGAGGTTCGGTGGTCGTCCACGACGCACCATCGGCAGCAATCGCGCCGGCAACTGCCTTGCCGTCCTGATTGACCATCTTCACGTCGGACAGGGCGCCGTCGGCGACGTTGATCTTGACCGGGTCGCCCGGGGAGAATCCGACAGCGCCGTCGGCAGCGGTCGAGGTGAGCTTCGGCTTGATGAGTTCGGTGAGCGGATTGGAATCGATCGGCGCCGACCCTTCGGTGCTGACGTCCTTGCCGCCCGACGTGCACGCGGTCATCAGAACGAGAGCACCGAGAGACACCGCGATCATCGCCGCGCTCTTCGACGCTCGACCGTTCCCCCCGCGCACGGACAGACCCCACCTTTGACGACTCATCGTTCGACTCCGCTTCACAATTTCTCCGACTAACTTCCGCGCCACATGCGAATCCCACTTACCGGAAGGCAAGTGGGACTTGCGGTATGACTGCGCTGCACCAATGATGCCAGGCGCGCTCGTTACCAACGGTCATGAAGGGCCACGCCGTCAGTAACGTTCAAGTATCAATCGCTCCGAACCGTCCGTTTTGTTACCGATTTCAGCGGATTTCCTCCGATCGGACTACGGCGGCGACGCCTCCACCTGGCGATTTGCTCCCGAACCGGCGATTCGGCTAATGTTCTGTCTCGCAAGAGCGAGCGCCTATAGCTCAGTTGGTAGAGCAAGTGACTCTTAATCACTGGGTCCGGGGTTCGAGTCCCTGTGGGCGCACTTGCAAAGGTCCCCACCTTCTTCGGAAGGTGGGGATTTTTCTTTGTGTCGTGGTGACCAGGTTGTGGTGAATAGACTTCACAGTTACCGGAACCACGGCCTGGAGGACTGATGACTGAGCGCGGAACCACACCTGACAGCGAGCTGGCATTTGCCGGGGTGGCAGGTCAGGCAGCTCTGATCCGGTCCGGAGAATTGTCGGCCCGCGAACTCACCGAGAACACACTTCGCCGGATCGAACGCCTCGATTCGACGCTCAATGCATTTGTGCGAGTTCTCGCAGACGAAGCACTCGACGAGGCGACGCGGCTCGATCAACGTCAGGCCGACGGCCAAACCCTGGGCCCACTGCACGGAGTCCCGATTGCAATCAAGGACGAGAACGACGTCGCCGGAACGCCCACGACATACGGCGGTGCGGCAGCAACGCGCATCGCACCGGCCGATTCAGAGGTTGTCCGCCGGTTGCGCGAGGCGGGTGCGGTGATCGTCGGCAAGACGACGATGCCCGAGTTCGGCATCTGGCCCTTCACCGAGACTGCAGCAAACGGCTACACGAGAAACCCTTGGGACACCGACATATCCACCGGCGGATCGAGCGGAGGATCTGCGTCGGCCGTCGCGTCGGGAATGGTCGCGGCGGCAATAGGCGGCGACGGCGGCGGTTCCATTCGATTGCCTTCGGCATTCTGCGGGTTGTTCGGCCTCAAGCCGCAACGCGGTCGGGTGAGCACCGCGCCGAACCGAAACCTCTGGCGCGGACTCGGCACGCTCGGGCCTCTCACTCGTTCGGTCGAGGACAGCGCACTCGTATACGACGCAATCACCGGCACCACCGCGACCGACGACTACACAGCCGAAACGATCCGCACCAGCTTTGCCGACGCGGCCGTGTCGGCGCCCGGGCCGCTTCGCATCGCGGTGTCCACCCGGAGTCCGGTCCTAGGCGTCCGCCCGTCAGCGGAGATCGTTGCCGCGGTGCTCTCGATCGCAGAGATGTTGAGCGCGTTGGGACATCACGTCGAAGAACACGATCCCGAGTACCCGGATGCCACTGCCGCTTTTCTCCCGCAGGTGCTCGGCGGCGTCCGCGACGAAGCACTACGCGTCGACCAGCCAGCACTCCTGGAGAAGCGCACACGAGCACTCGCGTCGATCGGCCGGATAGCCGCTCCCGCGCGCGTCGGGAAATTCGCTTACCGCAAAGGCGAGCGAATTGCAGCGACGGTCAACCAGGTCTTCGACACCTTCGACCTGGTCCTGATGCCGACCACGCCTGCCTTGCCTCGCCCGATCGGACAACTCGAAGGAACCGGCCTTCTCTCCGCAGTCCGCAAGGCACTGCCGATCGCCGCCTACTGTTCGATCTGGAATGTCTGCGGCAACCCGGCGGCCGCGGTACCCGCCGGGTTCTCCGAACGCGGGCTCCCCCTGAGCGTCCAACTGGTCGCGCGCAGCGGTGGTGAACCGACGATTCTCGCCCTAGCAAAGCAGTTGGAAAGCACCGTCCGCTGGCCGGATTCGCGCCCGCCACACTCCTGAATTACGGAAGCGATGTAACCATCGTCACCACGATGAACACTCGTTTGCAAACTCCTGAGCCTGTCGGCTAATGTTCTGTCTCGCAAGAGCGAGCGCCTATAGCTCAGTTGGTAGAGCAAGTGACTCTTAATCACTGGGTCCGGGGTTCGAGTCCCTGTGGGCGCACTTGCAAGAAGGCCCCCACCTCACCGGGTGGGGGCCTTCTTCATGTTCTGTCTTCGACGACTCGGGTCAGCGAATGATCTTCCGGACCACGAGTAGTCCCACCACTGAACCGACTGCGATCAGCGCGTACTTCACTGCCGGCTCGTTGAGCTTGGCGAGCACCGTCTTCTTGGTGTTCTCGACCAGCCGCTTCGGGTTGGTGCGGACCGTCAGTTCGTCGAGTGTGCTCGCGAGCTGATTACGCGCCTTCTCGATCTCGCGCTCGATGCTCTCGGTGTCCCTGGGCACGTGTCCTCCAACTTGTCTGTGTTCTGCTGCTCTGTGTGCGGGTCTGCTGTGCGGACGCAGCGCGCCGACACTTCGCTCTACCGTAGAGGAGCAGAATGCCCTCGCGCCCACCTGCCGCGCAATTTCTCGACTAACCTCGATTCCCGTGACCGAGAACAGTAGATTGTCCGCCGGCGACGTCGCGCCGGATTTCACGCTCCCCGACGCCGACGGCAACGAGGTTTCACTCCACGATTACCGCGGCCGCAAGGTCATCGTGTACTTCTACCCGGCGGCCAGCACGCCGGGGTGCACCAAGCAGGCCTGCGACTTCCGTGACAGCCTCGCCGAACTGAACGGCGCCGGCCTCGAGGTCATCGGAATCTCGCCGGACAAGCCCGCCAAACTCGCCAAATTCCGCGATACCGAGGAACTGACCTTCCCGCTTCTCTCCGACCCCGAGAAAGCGACGCTCCAAGCCTGGGGCGCATTCGGTGAGAAGAAGATGTACGGCAAGACGGTGCAGGGCGTCATCCGCTCGACGTTCCTCGTCGACGAGGAAGGCAAGATCGAGGTGGCCCAGTACAACGTCCGGGCCACCGGTCACGTCGCCAAGCTACGACGCGATTTGTCGGTCTGACTTCAGTATCTGCTCAAGAACAGCGCCTCCGCGAAAGCGAGATTCTCGATCTCCGACGGATCGACGCTTTCGTCGGGCGCATGAATGCGGCACTGCGGTTCCTCGACGCCGATCAATGCGATCTCCGCGTCGGGGAACTGCTCGGCCAGCGCGCTGCACAGCGGGATCGATCCGCCTTGGCCGGCAAATCCCACTTCCCGGCCGTAGGCATCGGTCAGCGCAGACTTCAGTTGCGCGAACCCCGTTCCTTCGGTCGACGACGAGAACGGTGAGCCCGTCGATTCCGGTACGACCTCGATGTGGACGCCCCACGGCGCCGCTGCGCGGAGGTGGTCGGTCAACAACTTCTGTGCCTGCGCCGGATCCGTGCCGGGCGGGACGCGAAGATTCAGACGTGCGGACGCGCGTGGCGTGATCGCCGCCGCCGAACCGACCACCGGCGGGCAGTCGATTCCCAGAATGGTCAGCGCCGGACGAGCCCACACCTGTTCTGCCACCGAACCGGAACCGGTCAGTTGGACGCCGTCGAGCACTCCCGCATCAGAACGGAACTGATCGTCGTCGTAGCTGACCCCGGCCCATTCCTGGTCGTTGGTCAAGCCTTCGACGGTGGTGTTTCCGGCGCCGTCGTGCAGGGTCGAGAGAATGTGCACCAGCGCGGTGATCGCATCGGGCGCCGGCCCACCGAAGACGCCGGAATGAATCTCACCCTCGAGTGTCGACACGTGGACCACCACGTTGGCGATCCCGCGCAAAGACGTCGTGATCGTCGGCTCCCCCACCTCGGTGTTGCCGGTATCGGCGATCAGAATCATGTCGGCCGCGAAAAGTTCGGGCCGCTCTCGCACCAGGTCCTCGAGGCCACCGGTGCCCATCTCCTCGGAACCTTCGGCGACGATCGTCAGATGTGCGCTCGGATCGACACCGGCGGCGGCAAGCGCACGCAGCGCCGTCAGATGCATGACGACGTTGCCCTTGCAGTCGGAAGCGCCACGTCCGTACCACCGTCCGTCGCGCTCGGTGAGTGCGAAAGGCGGCGAGCCCCAGAGCTCTTCGTTTCCCGGCGGCTGAACGTCGTAGTGGCAGTACAGCAGAACCGTCCGGGCACCGGCCGGACCTGGTCGTCGGCCGACGACGGCGGCCGAGCCGTCGGGGGTCTCGATCGCCTCGATGTCGGCGAAACCTTGATCGCGGAATGCCTCCAGGACCCAATGTGCTGCGGCCGCGCATTCTTCCGGCGGGTACTGCCGTGCATCGGCGACGGACTTCATCGCCACAAGTGCGCTGAGATCTTCACGGGCACGCGGCATGAGTCCACGTACCGCGGTTCGCAGTTCTTCCGTCATCGTCTCCCTCTCCTCGGCATCGAATCTCGGTGTGCCCGAAGAATCTCAGTGTGCCCGAATCGGACGTAGGGAGTCGGGAGGATCGCCGCTTTCGCCACACCGCGCAGCAACCTCTTCGGCTACTGGACAGGTGGTCACCTAGTATCGAGGTGTGGCAACAGCATCGGTACTCGTGTGCGCGCACCTGCGCGGTGCGTGTCGACCGATCACGACCGCCGAAGTAGGTGGCCGATGACACCGGATAATGCACAAGTCCCAAATTCGACAGAAAACACCGATAGCCTGGAAGACGTGCAGCCCACGACTCGTAACCGCGCGCGGCGACGAGTCGACCCGGCACTGGAGAATCCCCAGAGCCTCGAAGAACCGCAGGAACTGCTGCCGCGCAAGCGTCCGACGCAAGAGCGCAGCCAGCGTAAATTCGACGCACTCCTGGCGGCGTCACGCGAACTCCTCACCGATGTCGGATTCGAATCGTTCACCTGCGAAGAGGTCGCGGCACGAGCCGACGTCCCGATCGGGACGCTCTACCAGTTCTTCGCCAACAAGTACGTCATCGTGTGCGAATTGAACCGCCAGGACCTCGTCGGGGTCCAGCACGAGCTTGCGCAGTTCGGCGGCGAGGTGCCATCACTCGACTGGTTGCGGTTCCTGAACAGTTTCGTCGATCACATGGCCGGGCTGTGGACGTCTGATCCGTCGCGTCGCGAAGTCTGGCTGGCGATGCAGTCGACGCCGTCCACGCGGGCCACCGGAGTCATTCACGAGAAGCAGTTCGCCGAGACCGTCGCGAAAATGCTGGGTCCGCTGACGCCTCGTACTCGGCGAGATCGCCGCCTGATGATGGCGGAAGTTCTTGTCCACGTGGTGTATTCGATGCTCAATTTCTCGGTTCAGGACGGCCAGTCGCATGCCGACGCCGTCGCCGAACTGAAAAGGTTGATGATCGCGTATCTTCTCGTCGCCGAGAAGGAGTCCCGCACGAAGGACTAGTCGAACGACGAAAGAGCCGGTCTCCCCTTGGGAGACCGGCTCTTTCGTGTCCGGCGGAGTTACTCCGGGTCGGATTCGATGACCGCGAACGCACCGGCCATGTCCCCGTCGTGGGTGAGCGAGATATGAATCTTCACGCCGGTGAGGTGTTTCGCGACGTCACCACGAAGCCGAATGCCGGGGCGCCCCCAGGCGTCCGAGACGACTTCGATCTGATTGTGGATCATCTCCCCCAGCACCGGCGGGCTGGCGAAGAGAGCAGTCGACCATGCCTTGATCACTGCTTCCTTCGCCGCCCACCGTGCGGCGAAGTGTCGTGCCGGTTCGGAGCTCCGGGTAGCGGCGTCTCGACGCTCGCCCGGTGTGAAGTTGTCGAGCATTGCCGTTCCCGGCCTGTTCAATTGCTCGGCGAACTCCGACACCGTCACGAGGTCGAAGCCGATACCCAGAACTCCCATACCGTGATTATTACTTGCAGCCGGGCAGATTCGAGCGGTACACCTGGTCTGCGCCGAGTCGTGCGTCCTCGCTCAGCAGCATGTCCGCTTCGAGCTGACGCGACGCCTTGGCCGGCGTTCCGTCGGCACCGAGACGACGATCCGCAGGCCGCTCGTAGAGGCTGTCGCCACCGCACATCGCCTTGGCGAGGCGACGCTGACCGTCGATCGTCCGTTGCTGCGCCGCAGCAACGTAGTCCGCACGCTTGTCAGCCGGAACCGACTCGACGAATGCCTGCGGGTGCACGACGGCGATCAGTCCGGAGACGTGACCGAAACCGAGGCTGGTCAGCAGACCGGCGCGCAGCGGAAGCTGATCACCGAACTTGAGCGGCTGACGTGCCCACACGAGGTGCTCGAACTCGGCCATCTTGTCGTCGACGCAGTCGAGGCTGCGGTTCGGCGGGACGATGCCCTGGCTCAATACCTGGCAGAGCCCGATCAACTGGAAGGCTGCGGCACCGCCCTTGGCGTGACCGGTCAGGCTCTTCTGCGAGACCACGAACATCGGCGCACCTTCACTGCGTCCCAATGCCCCGGCGAGGCGCTCGTGCAGCTCTGCCTCGTTGGGATCGTTGGCGGCCGTGGAGGTGTCGTGCTTGGAGATCACGGCGATGTCGTCGGCGCTCACGCCGAGAGCGTTGAGCGAGAGTGCGAGCTGCGAATCCGCTCCCCCGCGTCCGGCGCCCAGTGCTCCGAGTCCCGGTGCCGGGATCGAGGTGTGGACACCGTCGGCGAACGATCCGGCCCAGGCGACCACACCGAGGACGGGCAGACCCATCTCGAGCGCCAGGTCACCACGAGCGAGGAGAATCGTTCCGCCACCGGCCGACTCGACGAAGCCGCCGCGGCGACGATCGTTGGCCCGCGAGAAGCGGCGATCCTCGATGCCCTTGGCGTGCATGTCCTCGGTCTTGGCAGTGGCCGACATGTCACCGAAGCCGATGATGCCTTCCGTGCTCAGATCGTCGAACCCGCCGGCAACAACCAACTGCGCCTTGCCGAGTCGGATCTTGTCGACGCCTTCTTCGACGGATACTGCTGCCGTGGCGCAGGCTGCGACGGGGTGAACCATCGCGCCGTAACCGCCGACGTACGACTGAACGACGTGCGCTGCAATGACGTTCGGCAGCGCTTCCTGCAGGATGTCGTTCGGACGGTTCTCGCCGAGCAGCGTGTCGATGTACAGGCTCCTCATGGAGGTCATGCCGCCCATGCCCGTGCCCTGCGTGTTGGCGACCAGGCTCGGGTGTACCCAACGGAGCAGTTCGCTCGGAGTGAAGCCGCCGGTAAGGAAGGCGTCCACCGTTGCGACGATGTTCCAGAGTCCGACGCGGTCGACCGAATCCGCCATGTCGGCGGGGATGCCCCACTTGGTGACGTCGAAGTTGGTCGGGATCTGGCCGCCGACACTACGAGTCAGCTTCATCTTGCGCGGGACGCGGATCTCGGTGCCTGCGCGGCGAGTGACCGTCCAGTCGCCGGACTCGGCGGAAACCGTGGCCGTCGTGTTCTCCGGATCGGATTCGACGAAGGCCTGCGCCTCTGCCTCACTGCCGACCACGAAGCTCAGATCCTTGTCCAGGAACACCGAGGTGAGCAGCGGAGCGGTGTTGTCGATCATCGCGCCCTCGTCGACGTAACGACGGATGCCGCAACGCTCGACGACTGCGTCGTGGTACTTGTCCGCGATTTCCGCCTCGGGTACCAGGTCGCCGGATTCGACGTCGTACCAGCCCGGCTTGGGGTCGTTCTCCCAGACGATGAGTCCGGTGTTCCACGCCAATTCGAGAACGCCTGCGGCAGAGAGCTGCTCGTCGACCTCCATCTCGAAGCGGGTACGTGAGGAACCGTAGGGTCCGAGCTCTCCGGCACCCACGATGACCACGAGGTCCGCGGGAGTGACGTCCAGTTCGGGCCAGCTCGGAGCCTTGACCGAGTCGTCGAGACGAGCCGGTGCCGGCAACGCCAGGATGCTGGACTCGTCGACGGCTTCGTCAACGGCTTCGGCGATCTCGGCCACCTCGGCAGCTTCCTTGGCCAAAGCACCCAGATCCAGGTTGGCCTCGGACAGTCCGCCGGTCAGGTCGACCTCGAGCGGAGCCTCTGCAGCGGCGCGTCGCGATTCGCGGGTTGCCGTCTTCAGCAGTTGGGTGGCCATCTCCTGGGTGGACCAGGTGCGGACGCCCGCAGCTTCGACTGCGTCGACGATCGGATCGTTGTGACCCATGAGACCGGTTCCGCGAACCCAACCGATGACCGCGTGTGCCAACGTGACCCGCTCAGCCCAGTTGCGCTCGGCCTTCCAACGGTTGACCACGGCGATCAGCGAAGCCTTTGCCTCACCGTAAGCACCGTCGCCGCCGAACGTTCCGCGGTTCGGCGAACCGGGCAGCACTACGTGCAGGTGGGTGTCGACGTCGCTGTCGTAACCGATCTTCGACAGACCGCCGATGAGACGCTCCACCGACCAGAGCAGCACGCGCATTTCCATTTCGGCGCGAGCGCCGGCGTCGGAGAGTTCACCGCCGACACGGGGAGCTGCGAACGGGAAGAGCATCGTCGGCGTCATGGCCGGCTTGATGAGCTTCTTTGCGCCACCTGCGTTCTCGGTGGCCTCGTTGCCGATCCAGTCGATCAGTGCGTCGACGTCGGTGTACGACGCCATGTTCGTGGGAACCACCCAGAGGGCTGCACCGGCGCGAGCGTTCTCGCGGTACAGGTCGCGGTAGAAGCCGAGGCGCTGACCGTCGAGTCGCGAGGTGGTCACGAATACCGTTGCACCACCGGCAAGGAGCTTGCCCGTGACCGCTGCCGCGATGGAGCCCTTGCTGGCGCCGGTCACTACTGCGACCTCGCCTGCCCACTCGGGTGCGTCGGATTCTGCCGCCGCAGCCGCATCAGCGATGCGGGTGTAGACCTCGGCGAGCGCCGTGCGGCCTTCGTCGGTCGCGCGGGTGGCCCACCACTTCGCCTGTGCGGCGACAGTGGAACCGGCACCGATGAAGTTCTCGACCGACAACGCGGTGTCACCTGAGACACCACCCCTCGCTTCGCTCGACCGGATCCAGATGCGAGCGAGATCCTCACGCGCACTTGCCCAACGGTCGTCGAGCAGGACCGCCTTCTGCGCGTCGAATGCCGGAGCAACCAGACGCGGCCAGTCGGAGCCGAGTTCAGCCGAGACCAGGTCGACCAGTTCGGTGTCCTCGACCGTCGCGACTGCTGCTTCTTCGTTCAGTCCGAGCTGCTCGAGCACCAGGCGGGCGGCCGAGGCCAGAACGCCGGTGCGGCCCGTGATGTTCTCGGTGAACTCGCCCAGAGCGGCCGCGTCGACGGTTCCGCCGCTTCCGCCACCGGTGGCCGGTAGCGAGACGCTGACTCCGCGAGCAGAGCCGACCGAGGCAACTGCGCTGTCGATGACTGCGTCCACTGCTGCAGCGTCGGCCAGTGCGCCGGAGCTCAGGCCACCGAGGTCGCCGCCGCGGATGCTGGCGCCGTCGCGGGTGCCGAGAGCCACTGCTGCGGTGACGTGGTGTGCCCAGCCGTCGCCCAGTTCCCAGACCTTCTTGACGCGGTCGGCGATGTAGCCGGGGCGCTTGCCCGAGGGGCCGAAGACCTTGCGCAGGTGATCGTTGATCGAATCGGAGAGCACCGGTCCGAACGGCTTGTACGTACGGGCGAGCTTGTCGACGGTTGCTCCCAGGGAGCCCATGTCGGCATCCGCGGCACCGTCGATGGCGCCGAGGGACAGCTCGGAGCCGAGGTCGACCAGAAGCTGGTTACGACGCGAGGAGACGCCGTCGCACAGTGCCTCGATCGTGTCGGCGGGGCCGACCTGATCGGGACGGAGCTTGGTCCACAGGCTGATCAGGACCTTCGTGGCATCCGGTGCCTTGAAGGTGAGGTCGTCCGGACGCGGTCCACCCGAAGGTGCGGCCGGCGCAGCAGCTGCAACCGGAGCAGCGGCCGCGGCAACCGGAGCAGCCTGCGCGGCAGGCGCTTCGATCTCGTCGTCGTCATCGACGGCGGGGTCGACGTCGGTGCCGTAGACGATCGCAGCTTCGCGCTCGACGTTGAGAACCTCGACCGGGTAGCCGAAGCGGCCCGGCAGCTTGAGGGTCTGCGACGCGAGGTTCGCCACGGTCGGGGCAGCGCCGAGGCCGATCTCGACGAAGCGCTCGACTCCGAGTCCACCTTCGGACTCGTCGCTGAAGAGCAGGTCCTGCGTCTCGATCCAACGGACCGGGCTGGCGAACTGCCAAGCCAGCAGCTCGATCAGGATGATGCGGGACAACTCGTGAGTGCGCGTTGCATAGCTGTCGAAGTCTGCGAGCACTTCCTGCAGCGGCTCGGACGGCACCAGGTCGGCGATTTCCTGAACGAAGTCACGACGCAGCGAGAACGGCTTCGGAACCAAGTTCGGGATGTAGCGGCCGATCAGGATGTCCGGGTCGATGTCGTGCGGGAGCAAGTCCTGCAGGCACACGCGGAAGTCCGCCACGCCGCCGCGAAGGACCGTGGAGTGGAACGGCACGTCGATGCCGGGGACCTGGATGTATGCCCGCTTGCCACCGAATTCTGCTCGGCGACGGTCGATTTCGACCTCGAGTGCGTCGAGACCGGCTACCGAACCGGCAATGGCGTACTGGCTGCCGCGCAGGTTCAGGTTGACGATTTCGAGGAACTCTCCGGAAGCCTCGGCCACACCGGCGACGAAGCCCTGCACGTCGTCGTCGGAAACACCGATCTGCGACGGGCGAATAGCGGCCATGCGGTAGTCGGAGCGTCCGGCTTCGTCGCGGGGAACGAGCTGGTGCATCGCAGAGCCACGCTGGAAGACGACCTCGAGAAGCGCTTCGAGCGGGAAGACCTCGGCGACAGCGGCGAGTGCGTTGTACTCACCGACCGAGTGACCGGCCAGAAGCGAATCCTCGATGAAGGTTCCGGACTCGCGCAGCTCGGCAACCTGCGCAACACCGAGAACGGCCATGGCCACCTGGGTGAACTGCGTCAGGTGCAGGACACCGTCGGGATGCCTGTGCTCGACACCACGGGCCTTGACGGTCACCGGGTTGTCGCGCACGACAGCGAGAATCGAGAATCCGAGTGCCTTGCGGGTGTGCTTGTCCGCGCGCTCCCAGACGTCGCGGGCGGCCTTGGAGCGAGCACGAGCGTCGAGGCCCATGCCCGGGCGCTGGATGCCCTGGCCTGGGAAGGCGTAGACGGTCTTCGGCGCAGCGGTGCGGCCGGTGGCAACCATGACCAGTTCACCGTCGATGCGGCAGCCGACCTCGACGATTTCGGCACCGTGGTCGATACCGACACGATCGACGCGGACGTCGATCTCGGCGCCGGGGCGAACCATCCCGAGGAAGCGGGCGGTCCAGGCGGTCAGGCGGCGCGGCGGGACGCGGGTCTCGGCCGGGTCGACTGCGGTGACAACCTGCTGCGCTGCGGCGGAGAGCCACATGCCGTGCACGATCGGGGTTCCGAGGCCGGCCAGAAGAGCGGCGTTGTCGGAGGTGTGTATCGGGTTGTGGTCACCGGAAACCTGAGCGAAGGCGCCCATGCTGACCGGCGCGAGGATCTTCGCGTCACGGCGACGACGACGCGAGGTGTCGACAGCCGCGTCGCTGATCGATCCACCGGCGCGAGCCGGGTCGGCGAGTTCGCCTGCGCCGGTGCGTCCGCGGATCGCGAAACGCTCGGTCATGGTGACGACTGCGGGGGCGTCGAGGCCCTCGCCGAGCATGGCACCGACCTCGACCTTGACCTCGACGACGCGACCGAGGTCGGTGTCGAGAACCGAGGCGACCTCGGCGTTGACGACGAGAATGCTTGTCTCGGACGGCAGCTCACCGACGAAGTCGACGGTGTGGTCGAGGTGGACCAGGTCGAGCATG
Source organism: Rhodococcus sp. IC4_135 (assembly GCF_011602025.1). Taxonomy (NCBI): domain Bacteria; kingdom Bacillati; phylum Actinomycetota; class Actinomycetes; order Mycobacteriales; family Nocardiaceae; genus Rhodococcus; species Rhodococcus sp. IC4_135. The sequence goes on along the minus strand of NZ_JAAOLG010000035.1, from coordinate 25,945 downwards.
CCTTCGATGACGGAAAGACTGTCGAGCTTGGCTGCGCCGAGGACCGCGAAGACGGCGGGCCAGCATGCTCCGACGACGACGTCCGGAACAGCCTTGCCGCTGACACTGAGCGTGGCGGGCAGGCCGGAACCTGTGACACCGGCGTGATCGGCGATTCGATCGGGTACCCACGCGACGTTGAGGCGGGCCTTGCCGTTCTTGACTGCCGGAAGTTCCTGTCCGGCAGCAACTGCCAGCAGCGCGGACATCGCACCTTCGGCGTCTGCCTCGGTGACGACCGGAGCGCCGCCGTCGACGACGGACTCGGGGATCGTGATCGTGATGTCGACGGACTTGTCTGCCACCAACGGAACCGAAAGCAGCACGTGCGAGGAATCGACGACGGTCAGACTGGAACCGGTGGTGCCGTGAACTGCCTTGTCGGCAGACTCTGCACTCCACTCGTCGAGGTCGCCGAGACGACGGACGGGGTTCTGGGTCAGGCGGCCGGCCCACTGGAGGTCGGGAGCCGAGAGGACGGCGTCGAGAATTCCGGGTGCGGAATCCTGGTGGCGACGGCTCGCGAGTGCAACCGGAGTGGTTCCGGCAGCGATTAATTCGTCGTAGGTGGCCTTCTCGAAGCGATCGAGCAGGTCACCGACCGGCTCGTCGACACGGGTGATGCCTGCGACGGCAACGGTGCCGGGAATGACGCAAACCTGATCGGCGGTGTAGCGGGGATCGTGAGCCTGCCACAGGGAGTCGCTGCGCCACCAACGACGCACGTCACCGTCGACGACGGGAACGAAGTTGACCGGCTTGCCCGGCGTCTTGCACAGCGAGATGAAGAACGAGACGTCTGCGGGATGCAGAACGGTCGTCGAGTAGTCCGGGTACGACGCCTGCAGTGCGCAGATCGCAGCCTCGGGGCGCTCGAGAGTCTCGGCGTCGCCGAACAGCGTGGGAATCGGGCCGCGGTCGACCGGGTGCAGACGCGCCTCGGTGCGCTGGAGCATCTCACCGAAGCGAGCACGCCAGGTGATGTCGAGCCACGGGCTCGAGGTCGCCTCGACGATGGCGTCCTGAAGATCTGCGCCGCAGTCGAATTCCTTCGCGGCGTCGATGCCGACGGTCAGCTCGAGGTAGCGACGCAGCCACTGCGCGTACGTCATGGTCTCGACGTCGCCGAAGTAGGGCTTGGCGGTGACGTCGAGGGCGGCGATGATCTCCTCGCGGCGCTCGGCCACTGCCTCGGAATCACCGGCAACCTCGTCGAGGAGGCGTCCGGTACGTGAAGCCGCGTTGTCGATTTCGTGGATGTCGGCACCGAGCTGGCTACGGCCCGAGGCCATTCCACCTTCAGCGGTACCGGCACCGACCCAGTCCGGCGTACCGGGTGTGTCGACGAGAAGCTGCTTGACCTCGGGAGAGGTGGTGGCCTCGAGAGTCGCCATGGCTGCGGTGCCGACCAGGATGCCGTCGACGGGCATGGCGGGGAAGCCGGCTGCGGCAGACCAGCGGCCGGTCAGGTAATCGGCTGCGCGCTCCGGTGTTCCGATGCCGCCGCCGATGCAGATGACCAGGTTCGAACGCGTACGCAGCTCGGCGTACGTGTCGAGGAGCAGGTCGTCGAGGTCTTCCCACGAGTGGTGTCCACCGGCGCGGCCACCTTCGATGTGAACGATGACGGGGAAGTTCGGAACCTCGTTGGCAATGCGGATCACGGAACGGATCTGCGCCACGGTGCCCGGCTTGAATGCAATGTTGGTGATGCCGATCTCGGACAGCTCGTCGATGAGGGCAACTGCCTCTTCGAGTTCCGGGATACCGGCGGTGACGATGACGCCGTCGATGGGAGCACCGGCAGTACGGGCGCGCTGCACCAGACGCTTGCCACCGAGCTGCAGCTTCCACAGGTACGGGTCGAGGAACAGGGAGTTGAACTGGACCGCGCGGCCCGGCTCGAGCAGCATCTTCAGCTCTGCGACACGGTCTTCGAAGATCTCTTCGGTGACCTGTCCACCACCGGCAAGCTCGGCCCAGTGACCGGCATTGGCTGCCGCGGCGACGATCTTGGCGTCGACCGTCGTCGGCGTCATGCCTGCGAGCAGGATGGGCGAACGACCGGTCAGCTTCGTGAACGCGGTCTCGACGCCGATGCGGCCGCCGGGAAGCGCAACGGGCTTCGGCGCGAACTCGGACCACGAACGTGAGACCTCGGGCGCAGCGCCGGGAGTGAGCAGATTGCGGTGTCCACCACGGGTGGCGGCGGCAATGATGCCGATGCCCTGTCCACGCAACGAAGAGGACGTCATACGGGTCAGCTGATCGCTGGGTCCGAGATCGAGAATCCACTTGGCGCCGGCTGAGATTGCGCCGTCGACAGCCTCGACCCAGTCGACCGGATCGACGAGGACACCCTGCGCAAGTTCGCGCGCACGGTCCGCGTCGAGACCGCAACGGGTTGCCCAGCTGCCGACAAGTTCGACGGCCTCTGCCAATGCGGGGTGGTGGAAGCCGATTTCGGTGTCGAGCGGATCGAAGGACGGAGCGAAGACGGAACCGCCACGCTTCTTGCCCTCACGCTCACGGGCTTCTTCGGCTTCGATCTGCTCGCAGCGTTCTTGCACGCGGGCCAGCTGAGCGGGCGGCCCGGCAAGGACGACGCGGCGACGGCCGTTGCGAATAGCGAGGACAGCCGCGCGCTCGGGCGCCACACCCTCGGCAAGCTCGGCGACGATGGCAGCGAAACGCTCGGGATCGACGCCCGAAACTGCAACCATCGGCTTCGCGGAGGCGCCGGCGATGACGCCACGGCGACGGCCGACGAGGCTGGCAGCGGCGCCGACGAGCTGCGCGACGGCGAGGAGCTCACCGTCGTCGTTGCCCTGCGCGGCTACGGCAGCCGTGGCCAGAAGGCCCTGCGAGTGGCCGATGACGGCGGCCGGCGGGTTACCGGCTACATCCAGACCCTGAGCGGAGAGTGCACGCAACGCCGCAAGCTGCGTGAGGAAGACGCCGGGGAGGGACACCGGAGCTGCGGTGAGCGCTGCAGCGGACGGGCCCGCCGACTTCTCGCCTTCTTCTTCGTCGACGATCTCGGCTTCGAGCATCCACGCGATCGGATCGAACCCGACCGGGCGAACCACGAGAAGATCCTGTGCAACGGGCGCGAGGCGTGCGGCTGCGTCGTTGACCAGATCGGTCAGAACGGGCTCCAGGCCGTTGTCACGGCTGAGCTCCTCGAGCGAGGTGAGCCAGGGAGCGCCCTGACCACCGAAAGCGATTGCGTAGGAAACGCCGTTGTTCAGCGAATCGACGAGGGCACCTTTACTGGTCGTGCGGGACTGTCCCCCATCGACGCCGAAACGGCGCCCACCCTTCGAGTCGCGTCCGTTTCCTGTAGGTGTCGTGTCATCGATCGTCACGCGTACGTCCTCTCCTGGTCACCTCTGCGGCGAGGTGGGATTTGCGGTGTGCTGCCCGGCTGAAGTGCTCGCGAATTCGTCGAGAGAATCGACGGAGTCAGGGCGTTCGTGCAAGACAAGGTTTACACAGAATCATGAGGATTTCCTCACGTTTGTCGGCGCCCTGGAAATCTGGACTTTCGGGGCCGTGATCTTCCTCACGAGACTTCGAGAAAGTGACTCGCGAGTAGGTCGCGAACGCCCTGCCTGGGACTGTTACCGGGATTTTCAGAAACCTGAGGAACCCCTCATATTTATTGTTACCAATTCGTGACCTCCTTGACGGACGGTCGATCCCGTGCGTTCGCGGCGACAATCTGTCGGACCCTCTCGCTACGTTCAGCGCGTCCACACAGGACAACTTCTCGGGGGGAGAAATCATGAAAGACACAGACGTAGTCAGGGCGGTCGAATTCATCGCCGCCGAACTTCCGCGCGAGGCGTGGCCGCATTGGAATCAGGGATGGCCGCGCGAGTCCGAAGCCGCCCTTCTCGACGCGATCTTCTCGTCGCGCGCCGCCTACGGAACGCCGAAGACCGGAGTCCGCGCCGTCGTCGACCGTTGGCGCACACACCGCTCGGTAGCCGCCGGCGAACATCTCGACAACCTGTCCGCTCTCGCCGCCTTCACCGACCGTGGCGACGAACTCGCAACGGTTCTCGGCAATCGCCAGCGCGTGCCGGGCAACTACTCCACCAAGGCCGAGGGTGTAGCTCGCGCAGCCAAGGCGCTCGTCGACGCCGGTTGCCGGTCCAGTGCCGACGTCGAGGACACCGAAAGCCTCCGCTCGGCAGTCGTCTCCGTTCCGGGCCTCGGCCCCAGGACCTTCGAGACGCTGGTGTTCTTGTCCGGGAAGTTGTCGGCAGCCTCGATAGATCTGCTTGCACGGTTCGCCACCGAGGCGAGCAGCAGCGAGGAATTGTTGTCGAGCATCGACGCAACCGAATTGCTTGTTGCGGTGTCGGAACATCTCGACGTCGATGTTCGGACACTCACCCACGCTGCGTGGCGGTATCAACGCACCGCTGAACAACCGCGCCGATCGAAGAAAACCACCACCTCGCCGGCAGCGGATCCGCTCGCCGAATCGGCCTGAGAGCAGGCGGGCACATCCCGACCAGGGTGGTGTTCCCGCGAGCGATTCCACTCGCGTATCCTTTGAATTCCGCGCGCGAGTGGCGGAATTGGCAGACGCGCTGGATTTAGGTTCCAGTGTCTCAGGACGTGGGGGTTCAAGTCCCCCCTCGCGCACAACGAAGAGCCCCGCCGGATCTGATCCGGCGGGGCTTTTTCAGTTCTTGATCACGTTCAGCGCTTTCGATCCTTGACCGGTGGAGTCATGTACGTCGTCCGACTCGGCGTCAGTCCCAGACGGACCGAGCTCTCCAACCATGTGATCGCCGCTGCCGTCGGATCCACAACTGGAACATGAATCCCTGTGTCATGCAGCCTGTCTCGGACTGCGCCGGTCACACCGAGCATGCCGGTGCAACCGAGAACAATGGAGTCCGCCTCCCCGTTCTCCACGGCCGCAGACGCCTGATCGGCCAGTCGATCGATCAGAACCTCCCGATCGGTGAGTCCGAGCACCGGCATGTCCACGACTCGAATACTGCCCAGCCGATTGTCCAGCCCGTATCGCCGAGTGAGCGATCGAAGCATCGGCACGACATTGGGCAGGATGGTCACGACGCCGACCCGATCGCCCAGACTCATCGCCGTCAGGAAGGACGGCTCGAAGCCGCCGACCACCGGTGCGTCGATGATCTCTCGGGCGGCATGCACTCCGGGATCGGCGAAACACGTGATGAATACACCGTCGACGCCGTCAGCGGCCGCCTCTTCTACCCTCTGCACGATCCCGGGGCCGGCCAGCGCCTCGTCGTACTCACTCTCGATGCTCGCCGTTCCGGAACGCAGCGAAACGACGTCGACCCTCGTACCGGGCGCTGCCCAGTGCTCCACCTCGGCTGTCACAGCAGGCGTGAGTGTGGTGTCGATGACCGGACGAATCACTCTGATGTGCATGAACGCTCCCCTGTTGTCGGATACGCCCGAGGTTATCGATGCAGTTCAGCCGGGAGAATGTGTTCAATGCCCGACGGTGCGGTCGAGGATGGGCGTAGCGCACATGCAGCTTCTTCGACACGCCGTGGCACGGCTCCTACGACACGCCGTGGCACGGCCTCTACGACACGCCGTGGCACGGCCTCTACGACACCGTGTCGGAGATCGCAGGGCGAGGCACTATAGCTCTCAGGTACCGTCTTAGTGTGTCCAAGAACGCTACGAAACGCCGACCTGCGCTGATTCTGCTGGTCATCGTGTCAGCCGCCGGCTGCCTCGCGCTCGGCTGGTGGCAGTGGGAGCGCTTCGAAGCCGTCGGAGGGTCCGGACAGAATCTCGGGTACGCGTTCCAATGGCCGCTGTTCGCGGCGTTTGTCGTGTACGCGTATCGCAAGTTCGTTCAGCTCGAAGACGTGGACCCCGAAGAGGCCGAGGCCGAGGAAGCCGCCGCGGAGCCGCGTGAGATTCCCGCCGACCTCTTGCCGCAACGCCCGCAGGCCGAGTTCGACGATGTGAACCTCGACGTCGACGATCCTGAAGCCCGCCAAATGCTGGAATACAACGACTACCTTGCGCAGCTCGCCGCTCGCGAGTCCGATAGGAGCACGACGTGAGTACCGGTTCGGAAGCGAGCATCGCTACCCCCGCAGTCAACGCAGAAAAACAGAAGAAGGTTGCGTCGGCGCTGGTCCGATACCGCGTTCTCGCCTGGATCACCGGCCTCTGGCTGCTGTTCCTGACCGGTGAGATGGTCTACAAGTACCTGATTCTCGACAATTCCGCGGACGCACCGTCGTGGTTGTTCTACATCGGTCAGATCCACGGCCTGTTCTACATGCTCTACCTCGTGTTCACGATCGACTTGGCGATCAAGGCCCGGTGGAAGCCAGGGACGACGGTTGCCACCGCGCTCGCCGGCACGATCCCCTTCTTGTCGTTCGTGTTCGAGCACAAGCGAACCGCCCAGGTGAAGCAGGCTTATCAGCTCTGAGAGTGTCGAAAAGCAGAGCCCTGAACGCAGACGCGTTCAGGGCTCTACTTTTCGGATTCGGTTCAGCCGGCCAGTGCGGCCAATGCCGGAACGAGCTGCACGAGCGCGCGCCCTCGATGTGACGCCGCATCCTTTTCGGCCGGGGTGAGTTCTGCGGCCGAGCGGGTGTCGCCGTCCGGACGGAAGATGGGGTCGTATCCGAATCCACCGTCGCCGGTCGGTTCTCGGCCGATCACCCCGCGCCATTCGCCGCGCACGACAGTCTCGTCGCCGCCGGGGATCACCAGTGCACAGGCGGAGACGAATGCCGCGCCCCGCCGCTCGTCGGGCACGTCCCCCAGCTGAGCCAGTACCAGAGCGGTGTTCGCGCCGTCGTTCCCGTGAGTGCCCGACCACCGCGCGGACAGCACACCCGGCATACCGTTGAGCGCATCGATCTCGACACCGGAATCATCTGCAATGCAAGCCATTCCGGTTGCAGCGGCCCCGTCACGGGCTTTGGCGAGCGCATTCTCCTCGAACGTCGCTCCGGTCTCGGGGGCTTCGGGGAACGGCGGTACCTCGTCGAGCCCGACCAGTTCGATTCCGTTCACTCCGGCGGCGTGGAGAACTCGATGAAGTTCCTTCAGTTTCTTGGCATTTCGGCTGGCAACCAACACTCGTACGCTCACAGCTCAGGCACCGAACTTCTTCTTGGGTTCCGGATTCTTCGGTTCGGGGAGCACCCCGGGATACGGCTCGGCCAACGCCTGACGCTGTATCTCGAAAAGTTGCTCACAACCCGCCAGAGCGGAGTCGAGCAGCTTGTCCAGCGTCGAGCGCGGGAAGGTGGCGCCCTCACCGGTTCCTTGAATTTCCACCAGCGTGCCGGTATCGGTGGCCACGACATTCATGTCGACCTCGGCACGCGAATCCTCTTCGTACGGAAGGTCGAGACGAACTCGTCCGTCCACGACGCCGACGCTGACGGCCGCTATGCCACACGAGATGGGCTGCGGGTCGGAAAGCAGGTCGGCTGCGCGCAGGTACGTCACGGCGTCGACCAGGGCTACGTATGCCCCCGTCACTGCCGCGGTGCGAGTGCCACCGTCGGCTTGGAGGACATCACAGTCGAGGGCGATGGTGTTCTCACCGATTGCCGCGAGATCGATGCACGCCCGAAGTGACCGGCCGATGAGTCGACTGATCTCCTGCGTGCGTCCGCCGACCTTGCCCTTGACCGATTCGCGGCCACTACGTGTGTGCGTGGCGGCCGGAAGCATCGCGTATTCGGCTGTCAGCCAACCCAAGCCGGAGCCCTTGCGCCAGCGGGGTACACCTTCTTCGACACTGGCCGTGCACATGACGCGTGTGTTCCCGAACTCGACCAGAACGGATCCGGCCGGATGACTGGTGAACCCGCGGGTGATCTTGACCGTGCGGAGCTCGTCGTCCGCCCTACCGTCTTCTCGTGTAGTCACCTTCGTGAGCCTAGCGGTCGCCCGGTCGGCGCTGCATCGAATGTGAGGGGAATCAGATGTCGTAGACACTTCCGGCGGAGACGGCATGAACCGGTCCGGAGAATTCGGATTTCGCTTCGGCGATCACGTCTTCACGCGATGTCCACGGCGGGATGTGGGTGAGGAGAAGTTCCTTGACGCCGGCGAGCGCAGCCACACGGCCGGCCTCCTTGCCGGAGAGATGGACTCCCTCAGGTCGATCGGGGCTGTCGGTCCACGACGCTTCGGAGAGCAACACGTCTGCACCACGCGCGAGTTCGACGACGTTGTCGCACATACCGGTGTCGCCTGTATAGACGAGCACGCGGCCGTCGGCGCCGGTGATCCGGAATCCGTAAGCCTCGGGTGGATGATTCATCCGACGGGCGACGACGCTCAGTTCTCCGAACGTCACCGGATCGTTCTCGGCCCAGAGCCGGACGTCGATGGTGTCGGAGATGTCGTCCATCTCGCCGGCGCACTCGGCGGAGGACACTCCGATGCGGCACGCGGTGTCGGTGGGGCCGTAAACCAGAGCCCGTCCGACCGGCGGGTTGGGGTGATAGCGACGCCAGACGAGCAGGCCGGGCATGTCCAGACAGTGGTCCGCATGAAGGTGTGAAAGCAGGATCGTCACCTCGCCCGGATCGGCGTATCGCTGCAACGCCCCAAGAACTCCCGGGCCGAAGTCGATCACGAGCGGCGGAGTTCCCGGTGCCGTGAGCAGGTATCCCGAAGCCGGTGAATCCGGACCCGTGACGCTGCCGGAACACCCCAGGACGGTCATGCGCATACCGGTCATGCTGCCACGTCTACCCGTCTGGGAAAAAGCTCTTGGTGGTTTTGGCGCGTCGAAGTCACACCGCAGTGAGGGTGTGACCCACGTCCGTTCAGAAACTCGGTGGTCGAACGGCCGGCGTCGACCCTGCGCGCTTGGCCCTCTCCCCCGACGTCAGCGCCCAGGCGGCCAGCACGCCGCCGATCGCTCCGAACAGATGTCCTTGCCAGGAAACCCGTGGATCGCTCGGCAGTACGCCCCACAGCACTCCGCCGTACACGACGAAAACAGCAACGCCGATCAGGATCTGGGTGAAGCTGCGCGTGAAGAACCCGCGCACCAGCAGGTAGGTGACCCAGCCGAAGATCAGCACGGACGCACCCACGTGATTCGAGTTCGAGCCGGCGAACAACCAGGTCCCGACACCGCCGATCACCCAGATGATGCCGGTCGCCGCGAGTCCGCGCGCGATTCCCGTCACCAGCACGAGGTATCCGAGAATCAGCACCGGAATGGTGTTGGCGATCAGGTGGCCCCAGTCGTCGTGAAGTACCGGGGCGAACAGGATTCCCCACAGACCGTCGAGCGTGCGCGGGGTGACGCCGGCATTCTGAACATTCTGACCGGAGATGACATCCACGATCTCGATCACGTAGAGCAGGATCGCGAAGCCGCCCACCAATACGGCCGACTGCTTCCACACCGAGGGCGGACCGGATTTCGGTGCCGGCGTCCGGGTGCCGAAGTCCGGATTGTTGAAATCCATCGTCATCGTGTGCGTCCTCCACCGTCGATCCGGTTTTTCTGATTCGCTCACTGGCGACCAGGCTCAATTCGAGATTACCGCCGACACCAGGAGTGCTGCCTAGAGAAATGCGGACGGGAAGAGTTCGCGGTAGCTCGGGATTCCGGCCACCGACGTGGCGTCCAGAATCGCTGTGACGATCGCACGTTCGACCACCTGCGCCGACGCTGCGCACACCGCGTCGAGTACGGGCAGATCGTTCGGGAAGGCGGCCGGAACCGCGATCTCCGGATTCGGCTTGTGATCACCGGTAGCGAGGGCGAAGATCGTGTCGCCGTCGAGCGGCGAATGTGCGGGCCGAATCGCACGAGCCAGACCGTCGTGACCTGCGACAGCGACGCGTCGGCACCCGGCTTTGGTCAGGGCGGCGTCGGTGGCGACCACACCGATCGTGGTGTTGAGGACGGTTCCCTTGGCCGCGACGGCGTTGGCTGCCGCGAGTTCGGACGCGTCGGGAGGCCTGAGTCCGAAAGATTCCGCGCCGTCCGAGCCGACGCCCCACGGCAAACCTGTTCGCGGATCGAAGACCGAACCCACCGGATTCGCCACGATCAAGGCGGAGACCGTCGTCCCCTCGGCGGGGCCGTCGGCGATCACGACGCTGGCCGTTCCCACCCCACCTTTGAGCGCTCCGGCTCTGGCACCTACCCCGGCGCCGACCGTGCCCGTGGCGAATTCGCGCGAAGCGGTGTCGGCAGCGAGAAATCCGAAGTCTCCGGTAGGACGAACGTTCCAGTCGCCAACCGGCAGATCGAAGATCACGGCGCCGGGCACGATCGGTACGACCTGACCAGGAGCCCCCATCGGGATCCCGTGATCGTGTTCCTCGAGCCAGCGCATCACTCCGTCGGCCGCGGCAAGTCCGTATGCACTGCCGCCGGTCAACAGCACGGCATTGACCTGCTGAACCGAATGGCTCGGGTCGAGCAGGTCGGTCTCGCGGGTACCCGGACCGCCGCCGCGGACGTCGACCCCCGCCACCACACCGGCCGACACGAGCACGACCGTGCAGCCGGTGGCCGCGCCGCTTCCGAGTGTGGCGCCCTCGTCGAGTTTGTGGTGATGGCCGACTGCGAGGCCGGCGACATCTGTCAGTGAATCAGTGGGCCCGGTCCGCGTCGTGGTCATGGCATGAGCGCCTGGACGAGGGAGTCCTGCATCCACGTCAACCAGTGATAGACGTCGAGATGCGGGGCTCGCGGGTCGTCGGGTTCGAGGCTCTCCGGGGTGTCGGCGTCGATGCCGAGATTGGTGCCGAGCGCGAGACGGACGTCGTTGAGCGAGGACAGCCAGGCGTCGGCCTGTTCCTGCGTGAGAACGACCTTGCCGCCCGCCTCGGGAAGCGAAGCCAACAGCATTCGAGCGGACTCACGTTTGGCGTCGATGATCTCGGGCTCGTGCAAACTTCGCAGCGCACCGTTGACATTGGCACCCGCGTCGTCGAGATCGTCACTGTCCGGAGCGACCTTGTCCGGATCGGTGCGCTGGAAGTCGGGAAGCAAACGTGCCAACACCGGATTGTCCGGGGTCTCCGAATTTCCGGTGCGAAGGCCCGTCAGCGCGGCGAGCTCGTCCTGCGGCGCCGAAGACGCACGCTCGTCGAGAAGCCCGGTCACCGACTCCACGAGCGAGCGCAGAACTGCCGCCTCGTGGCCGTCCATCTCGGACTTGAACTTGACTCCGCCAAGTGAACTCTTCCTACTCCACGTCCGCACGCGTCGGACTCCCGTCTACGAGTTAGGCGAACAAATCGGTCGAAAAGGGCTTTTCTCAGGTGTCGTCGCGTTGCATCGTGGCCCAGAGACCGGCCGCGTGGAGGCGACGGACATCGGCCTCCATCTTGTCGCGCGATCCGCTCGAGACCACGGCCTTGCCCTCCGAATGGACCTGCATCATCAGGTCGGTGGCCTTGGCTTTGCTGTAACCGAACAACTTCTGGAACACGTAGGTCACGTAGTGCATGAGATTGACCGGGTCGTCCCAGACGATGGTCACCCAGGGCCGATCGGCGGCTTCGATGGTCACCACAGCCTCCGACTGCTCGGGCGTGGCTTGAGGAGAGGAAGCCGTAGCGCCTCTCATCGTTACGTTCGCCGAGTAAGTGCCGGACACGGTCGCGCCGCCGAAAACCATGTATCCAGGGTACGGCGCGACGAGAGGCGACAACACCCACCCACGTCGTCTCGCGCATAGAGTTGTGTGCGTGCCTACGCAAATTTCCGACATCCGCGACGCCGGTGCCAGCACCGCACTGCTCACCGATCAGTACGAACTGACCATGCTCTCGGCGGCTCTCGCCGACGGATCTGCCTTCCGTAACTGCAGTTTCGAGGTATTCGCACGGCGGCTGCCCGACGGTCGTCGCTACGGCGTCGTCGCCGGTACCGAACGCCTGCTCGACGCACTCGAGCAGTTCCGGTTCGGTGAACCGGAACTGGCGATCGTTGCGAAATTCCTTGACGACACGACGGTCGAGTGGCTGCGCAACTATCGATTCTCCGGTGACATCGACGGCTACCGCGAGGGCGACTTCTACTTCCCCGGATCACCGATTCTCTCGGTCCGCGGAACGTTCGCCGAGTGCGTCATCCTCGAAACCTTGATTCTCTCGATCCTCAACCACGACAGCGCGATCGCTTCGGCCGCAGCCCGCATGGTGAGCGCAGCGGGCGGTCGACGGATGATCGAGATGGGCTCGCGTCGTACACACGAACAGGCCGCCGTCGCCGCTTCACGTGCCGCGTATCTCGCCGGCTTCGACGCCACCTCCAACCTCGAAGCCGCGCGGCGTCACGACGTACCCAGCGCGGGTACCAGTGCACACGCCTTCACTCTCCTGCACACCACCGAAGACGGTCCGGACGAGGCAGCGGCATTCCGCGGTCAGGTCGCGGCACTCGGCGTATCCACCACGTTGCTCGTCGATACCTACGACATCACCGAGGGTGTGAAAACGGCTGTCGCCGTTGCCGGTCCCGAACTGGGCGGAGTTCGCATCGATTCCGGTGATCTCGGCGTCCTGGCTCGCCAGGTACGGCAACAACTCGACGACCTCGGTGCCACCAAGACGCGCATCGTCGTCTCCGGCGACCTGGACGAGTACGCCATCGCGGCCCTGCGGGCCGAACCCGTCGACTCGTACGGCGTCGGCACTTCACTGGTCACCGGATCGGGCGCGCCCACAGCGGGCATGGTCTACAAGTTGGTCGAGGTGGACGGGATCGCCGTCGAGAAGAGAAGCACCAACAAGGCATCTCGTGGCGGCGCCAAGAAGGCACTGCGCGTGGTGCGTCCGACCGGAACGATCGTCGAAGAAGTCATCTACCCCGCCGGCTCGCCCGCTCCGGTTTCCGAGGCGGACGGCGCGACCGAATTGTTGATCCCGTTGGTTCGCGAAGGCAAAGTCGTCGAGAGCGCACCGACGCTCGAAGAGAGCCGCGCAGTTCTGAAGGCTGGGCTCGTGAGCCTGCCGTGGGAAGGACTCAAGCTCTCGCGCGGAGACTCGGCAGTGCCCGTTCGATTCTCCGGAGGTGAGCACCGGTGAGTGCAAAAGCACTGATCGTCGTCGACGTTCAAAACGATTTCTGCGAAGGTGGCGCTCTCGCTGTCGACGGCGGTGCTGCGGTTGCGGCTGCCGTCAACGATTTCGTCAACTCCCACGAGTACGACGCCGTAGTCGCGACTCGCGATTTTCACATCGACCCTGGGGCGCATTTCTCCGAGACTCCCGACTTCGTCGACAGTTGGCCGGTTCACTGCGTCGTCGGGACGGCCGGCGCCGAGTTCCATCCGGCGTTCGACGCCTCTGTCGCCGGTTCGGCGATCTTCTCCAAGGGCGCCTACAGCGCGGCCTATTCCGGTTTCGAGGGAGCAACCGAGGACGGCACGACGCTCGAGGACTGGCTGCGCGCCCACGAGATCACCGACGTCGACGTGATCGGCATCGCCACGGATCACTGTGTCAAGGCCACGGCCGTCGACGCCGCGCGCGCGGGGTTCGCCACGACAGTTCTTCTCCCCTTCACCGCTGGTGTGTCGACCGCCACGATCGAGTCGGCATTGGTGCAGATGCAGGAGGCGGGAGTGCAGCTGATCGGGCGAGACGAGGCGTCGTCGGAAGAAGACTCGAATGCCGGGGAACTACCCCGGGAATCATCCGTGGACGTTTCTGACGTAGGGATCCATTAACCTTCGTGGGTGGCCGATCAACTCCCGAACGTTCCCGAACTGCTCCAGACAGCGGTGCGGTCGCTCGGCGGTGCCGAACGAACCAGTCAGCTGACGATGGCGTCCGCCGTGGCGCACTCGATCGATACCGGCGAGCATCTTGCCGTCCAGGCCGGCACCGGTACCGGTAAGTCGCTCGCCTACCTCGTTCCGAGCCTGCGCCACGCGGTCGAATCGGGACGCACCGTGGTCGTGTCCACCGCCACCATCGCGCTTCAGCGTCAGCTCGTCGATCGAGATCTGCCGCGGCTCGCCGACGCACTGAAGAAGCCACTCGGCCGACGCGCCGAGTTCGCAATCCTCAAGGGCCGCAACAACTACCTGTGCATGAACAAGATCCACACCGGCGCGTCCGAGCAGCCACCCGAGGACGAGTTGTTCGATCCGTTCACGGTCTCGCGTCTCGGCCGGGAGGTCGTACGCCTCACCGAATGGTCCTCCGACACCGAAACCGGTGATCGTGACGAATTGGTGCCGGGCGTGTCCGATCAGGCGTGGCGGCAGGTCAGCGTCACCTCCCGCGAGTGCATCGGCAAGAACCAGTGCCCGGTCGGTGAGGACTGCTTCGCCGAGCGGGCCCGAGTCGAGGCGTCGAAAGCCGACGTAGTGGTCACCAACCACGCACTGCTCGCCATCGACGCCATCACCGGCATCCAGATCCTTCCCGACCACGACGTCGTGGTGATCGACGAGGCCCACGAGTTGGTCGACCGCGTCACCGGCGTTGCCACGGCTGATCTCACTGCCGCCTCGATCAGTGCCGCGGCCAGGCGCTGCGGCAAGATCGCCGAAGAACAGGACGCCGACCGACTCGAAGCTGCCGGCGAGGGTTGGGCGGGGCTCCTCGAAGAATTACGGCCAGGTCGATGGGAAGGCCTCCCGGACGGGGCGGCGCCCGCACTGGCCGCGATCCGCGACGCGGCCTGGTCGCTGCGCACCGCTATCGGCCCGGCCAAACCGGGTATGGCGGCCGCAGACCCCGAAGCCGCTGCCGCCCGCAACGCCGCGCTCTCGTCCGTCGACGACGTCCACGACAGCGCCGTACGCATTCTCACTGCTTTCGACGAACCCGACCCGGCCAAGCGCAAGGACGTCGTCTGGCTGTCCTCGGACGAGTTCCGCGGATCGGTGCGGCGCTCCGTCCGGATGGCTCCGCTCTCGGTCGGCGGGTTGCTGCGCTCACGACTGTTCGCCGAATCCACCGTCGTTCTCACTTCCGCGACACTGACCGTCGGCGGATCGTTCGACGGGCTCGCCGTCAACTGGGGTCTCCCCGCCGAATCGTCCGCGCGCCCCGACTCGGGTACCGCCATCGGAACCGAAGCCCCTTCCGACGCTTCGGCTTTCCGCTGGAATTCGCTCGACGTCGGGTCGCCGTTCGACCATGCCAAGGCCGGCATCATCTACATTGCCCGCCACCTGCCCACGCCCGGCCGCGACGGCCTCTCCCCGGTCTATCTCGACGAGATCGCCGAACTTGTCGAGGCTGCGGGCGGACGCACCCTCGGACTGTTCTCGTCGATGCGCGCCGCCAAAGCCGCGTCCGAGGCCATGCGCGAACGCCTCGACACACCGATCCTGTGCCAGGGCGACGACGCCACCGGCACCCTCGTCAAGGCCTTCGCCAAGGACGAACCCACGTCACTGTTCGGCACGTTGTCCCTGTGGCAGGGCGTCGATGTTCCGGGGCCGTCGCTGAGCCTCGTCATCTTGGACCGGATTCCGTTCCCGCGCCCGGACGACCCACTGCTGATGGCCCGCCAACAAGCCATCGAATCCCATGGCGGTAACGGCTTTCTCAGCGTCTCGGCCAATCACGCGGCGCTGCTCCTGGCACAGGGCGTGGGCCGTCTGCTTCGCAGCACCGACGACAAGGGCGTGGTCGCCGTGCTCGATCCGCGTCTGGCCACGGCGAGGTACGCGGGTTACCTTCGCGCATCACTGCCTCCGTTCTGGGAGACGACCAAACCCGAAGTCGTCCGCAAGGCACTCACCCGCATCCGCGACTCGCGTCCCTGACCGAGTTTCACCCGGGCACAATTCTGCCCCGGTACCGACCGAACGGCCCGGGGCAGAAAGCACAACGTCAGACGTTCGGTGTGGTCACCAATCCGAGTTCGGACGCATTGACCAACAACCGGTGATGTGGCAGAACCCGTACGGTGTAGCCGACGGAGCCGGAGACCGGAAGGGCGACCTCGGCTTCGAAGATCTCGGTTCCGTCCTCGGCGCCGAAGTGTGTCATCGGGAACGTCACCACGTCGGTGAGTTCCTCGCCCGGGCTGACGCGTCCGAGAACTGCCTGAACCTCGACATCCGAGACCGACAAGCCGCCGAGGCGGACCTTGGCCGTCAACGAGATGGTCGCACCGATCTCCGGAGTGTCCGGCAGGCCGGAACCGTCCACCTGCTCGACGGCGACCGACGGCCACTGCGATTCGATGCGGCGACGGAACTCGGCCACCTCACGCGCACCGGCAAAATCATCCGCCACTACCGCTCGAGCTGATTCCGCCGAAGGGGCGTAGTAGTCGACCGCGTAGTCACGAACCATGCGTGATGCCAACACCTTCGGGCCCAGGTTTTCGAGGGTGTGGCGAACCCTCTCGACCCAGCGCGTCGGCAGATCGGCTGCATCACGGTCGTAGAACGTCGGCAGCACCGCGTGCTCGAGAAGTTCGTAGAGCGCGCTGGCTTCCAGATCGTCACGCCGCACGTCGTCGAGAACACCGTCGGCCGTCGGAATGGCCCACCCGTTCTCGCCGTCGTACATCTCGTCCCACCATCCGTCACGAATGGAGAGGTTGAGTCCACCGTTGAGCGCGGATTTCATGCCGGAAGTACCGCATGCCTCGAGTGGGCGAAGCGGGTTGTTGAGCCACACGTCGCAGCCCCAGTAGAGGTAGCGGGCCATGGACATGTCGTAGTCGGGCAGGAAGACGATGCGGTGACGGACATCCGCTTCGTCGGCGAACCGTACGACCTGCTGAATGAGTGCCTTGCCACCGTCGTCGGCGGGGTGCGACTTACCGGCCACCACCAACTGCACCGGACGCTGCTCGTCGAGCAACATCGCACGCAGACGCTCGGGATCACGCAGCATGAGCGTCAACCGCTTGTACGTCGGAACGCGCCTGGCGAATCCGACGGTCAAAACGTTGGGATCGAAAACTCCAGTGGTCCAGCCGAGTTCAGCCTCGGTCGCGCCGCGTTCCAGCCACGATGCCCGGACGCGACGACGAACTTCGTCGACCAACTTGCCGCGCAACGCATTACGTGTTTCCCACAGTTCCGTGGCCGACAACTCGTGCAGGCGCTCCCACCCGCGCGCTTCTTCGAGTTGCTCCTGCCCGACGATCCGCCTGGCCACGTCCATCCACTCCGGCGCCGCCCACGTCGGTGCGTGCACACCGTTGGTGACCGAACCGATCGGCACCTCGTCGGCGTCGAATCCCGGCCAGAGTCCGTTGAACATGTCGCGGCTGACGATGCCGTGCAACTTCGAGACGCCGTTCGCGCGCTGCCCCAGACGAAGGCCCATGTGCGCCATGTTGAAGATCGACGGATCGGATTCGCGCCCCATCCCGACGATGCGGTCGACGGTCAGGCCAGGAAGCAACGTCGATTCGTTCTCGCCGTTCGTGCCGCCGAAGTAATGACGGACCAGATCTGCCGGGAAGCGGTCGATTCCGGCAGGTACCGGGGTGTGCGTCGTGAAGACGGTTCCGGCTCGAACCGCGGCCAGAGCGGAATCGAAGTCCAGACCACTGGTGGTGACAAGTTCCCGAATCCGTTCGATACCGAGGAATCCGGCATGCCCCTCGTTCATGTGGAACACCTCGGGATCGGGCAATCCGTAAGCCGCGGTGTAGGCGCGGACCGCGCGCACGCCGCCGATACCCGCGAGGATCTCCTGCTTGATGCGGTGATCCTGGTCCCCGCCGTAGAGGCGGTCCGTGACGCCGCGAAGGTCCGCGTCGTTCTCGGCGATGTCGGAATCGAGCAGCAGCAACGGCACTCGGCCGACCTGAGCGATCCACACTCGCGCACGAAGCACACGGCCACCGGGCATGGCCACGTGAATGACGACCGGAGATCCGTCGTCGGAGGCCGGGCCTGCGTCCGTCAGCAAACGAAGAGGCAACCCTTGAGGGTCGTGGGGTGGGTAGTGCTCGGCCTGCCAACCGTCGGCGGTCAGCGACTGGCGGAAGTACCCGGATCGGTAGAGCAGTCCGACGCCGATGAGCGGCAGCCCGAGATCGGACGCGGCCTTGAGATGATCACCGGCAAGGATGCCCAATCCACCGGAGTAGTTGGGCAGAACCTCACTGACCCCGAACTCCATGGAGAAGTACGCGATTCCGCCGGCCAACGACGTGCCCTTGGCCTGCTGGGACTGATACCAGCGCGGCGTACTCAGGTAAGCGTCGAGATCGGCTGCTGCAGTGTCGAGGTCACCGAGAAATGCCTCGTCGCTGCCGAGTTCGTCGAGCCGGGCGGGGTCGACTTCCCCGAGCATCCGGACCGGGTCGAACTGGACTGCTTGCCAGAGTTCGGGGTCGAGTCGCGAGAACAAATCCTGTGTCTCGGGATGCCACGACCAACGAAGGTTGGTGGACAGGGGGCCGAGCGCGGCAAGGCGCTCCGGAAGGTGGGCTCGGACAGTGAACCGACGCAAGGCTTTCACCCCGCGAACCCTAGTCGAGTTCCTTGCACTCTGTCTGGTGGAACCTCACGTCCGAGCCGACCTGACCACCGACGGACCCGGCTTCGCCGTTATCAGCGCTCCGGCGCGACACCCACTACGGTTGAACCGGCGAAAGAAAGTTTTACCGCGATCCATCACCAGAAATGGAGCTTCCCGTGTCAGGACGCCTCGGTATCGACGACGTGGTACCCGAGATCTCGGGTAACTATCCGGCAAAGGCCGTGGTCGGTGAAGTCTTTCCGGTGCATGCCACCGTGTGGCGAGAAGGCCACGACGCCATTTCCGCAACTCTGGTGGTGCGTGGTCCGCGCGGAACCAAGCCGCTGCGTATTCCGATGGATCCCGGCACCGAACCGGACACCGTCAACGCGGTGTTCACGCCGTCCGCCGAAGGCATGTGGTCGTTCCGGATCGAGGCGTGGAGCGATCCCATCGCCACCTGGAAGCACGCGGTGGAAGCAAAGCTGGCCGTCGGGCAGGGCGCTGTCGAGCTGGCCAACGACCTGGAAATCGGTGCGCGCCTGTTCGAACAGGCCGCGCACGAGGTGCCGCGGGGCAACAGGTCCCGGCTCGAGGCCGTCACGGCGTCGCTGCGCAGCGATCAGGCGCTGACTGCTCGCGTCGCTCCGGCCTTCGCCTCCGACGTGGCCGAATTGCTCCGCGCCACTCCGCTCCGCGAACTGGTCACCAAGGGCGAGTCCCACCCCGTCGTCGTCGATCGCAACCGTGCACTGTTCGGCTCCTGGTACGAGTTCTTCCCCCGCTCGACGGGCGGTTGGGACGAGAACGGGGTCCCGCAACACGGCACGTTCCGCACCTCGGCCGAGGACCTGCCCCGCATCGCGGCAATGGGTTTCGACGTCGTCTACCTACCGCCGATCCACCCCATCGGGGAGATCAATCGCAAGGGGCGCAACAACACCCTCACCCCCGAGCCCGGTGACGTCGGTTCGCCCTGGGCCATCGGCTCGGTCGACGGCGGGCACGACGCAGTCCACCCTCAGCTCGGCACCCTCAAGGATTTCAAAGCCTTCGTCGCCACCGCTCGCAAGCTCGATCTCGAAGTGGCACTGGATCTCGCGCTGCAGTGCGCCCCGGATCATCCGTGGGCCAAGAAGCATCCGGAATGGTTCAACGTCCTTCCCGACGGCACCATCGCCTACGCCGAAAACCCACCCAAGAAGTATCAGGACATCTACCCGATCAACTTCGACACCGATCCTCGCGGCCTCGACAAGGAGATCCTGCGAGTCGTCCGTCACTGGATCAGCGCCGGTGTCAAGATCTTTCGGGTCGACAACCCGCACACCAAACCGCCCAACTTCTGGGAGACGCTGATCTCGGAGGTCAAGAAGACCGACCCCGACGTCCTGTTCCTCGCCGAGGCATTCACCCGTCCGGCACGCATGTACGGTCTGGCGCGACGCGGATTCACCCAGTCGTACACGTACTTCACCTGGCGAGTGGCGAAATGGGAACTCACCGAATTCGGTAACGAGCTGGCGGCGAAGGCCGACGAAGCCCGACCGAACCTCTTCGTGAACACCCCGGACATTCTGCACGAATCCCTCCAGCACGGTGGGCCCGGAATGTTCGCTCTACGAGCAGCTCTCGCCGCTACACTGGCGCCGACCTGGGGCGTCTACTCCGGTTACGAACTTTACGAACACCAAGCCGTTCGCCCCGGCAGCGAGGAATACCTCGACTCCGAGAAGTACGAACTCCGTCCGCGCCGTTTCGCCGAAGCAGCAGCGCGAGGCGAATCTCTCGAGCCGTGGATCACCGCGCTCAACCGCATCCGGCGTGCACACCCCGCACTGCAGCAGCTGCGGAACCTGCACTTTCACCACATCGACAACGACGCACTGATCGCGTTCTCGAAGTTCGACGCCTCGACCGGCGACGCCGTCCTGACGGTGATCAACCTCAACCCGTTCGCGGCGGAGGAGGGCACTGTCTGGTTGGACATGCCGGCACTCGGACGCGAGTGGCACGACCACATGACCGTGCTCGACGAAGTAACCGGTGAGCAGTTCAATTGGGGCCAGGCCAACTTCGTCCGGCTCGAGCCCTGGCGTTCGGTGGCGCACATCCTCGCGCTCCCACCCGTTCCGTATCCGGCCCGGATCTCTCTGGCCTACCAAGCACGCAACGCGCACCGCGCGAGTGGAGGCAAGTGATGCCAACGGACAAGTCCCCTTCGGGTATCGCCCCGGACAGTCACGATCTGGATCTGCTGGCACGCGGTGAACATCACGATCCACACAGCGTCCTCGGCGCACATCCCCACGCCGACGGGACCGTTCTGCGAGCGCTGCGTCCCCACGCCGAGTCCGTCAGCGCAGTCATCGGCGGCAAAAGCTTTCCCCTCGAACATGTTTCGAACGGCATCTTCGCTGCCTTGGTCCCCTATCCCGACCTGATCGACTATCGCTATTCGGTGACGTACCCGGGTGGACACACCGTTCTCGCGGCTGACCCGTACCGATTCCTGCCAACCCTCGGCGAACTCGACCTACACCTGTTCGGCGAGGGTCGACACGAACGCCTGTGGGACATCCTCGGTGCACACCCGCGTTCTTACGAAACGCCGGACGGACCCGTCGACGGTACCTCGTTCGCCGTCTGGGCTCCGGCCGCCCGCGGTGTGACCGTCGTCGGCGATTTCGACGGGTGGGGAGGGCAATTCGCTCCCATGCGCGTCCTCGGCTCCACCGGAGTCTGGGAGATCTTCCTGCCCGACATCGCAGTCGGTTCGCTGTACAAGTTCCGAGTCCACGGACACGACGGCTCGGTTCGCGACAAGGCAGATCCGATGGCGTTCGGTACCGAGGTTCCACCGGCGACGGCCTCGCGGGTGACCACCAGTTCCCATGTGTGGAACGACGCTGCCTGGCTGGAAACCCGTGCAGGTGTCGACCCTTCGCAGTCGCCGATGAGTGTGTACGAGGTGCATCTCGGATCGTGGCGCCCCGGTCTCGACTACCGGCAGATGGCCGAACAGCTGGCGGAGTACGTCACCGCAACCGGATTCACCCATGTCGAACTGCTGCCGGTCTCCGAGCACCCGTTCGGCGGATCGTGGGGATACCAGGTCACGTCGTACTACGCACCGACGTCCCGCTTCGGCACGCCCGACGATTTCCGGTGGTTCGTGGACCACCTGCACGCCGCAGGAATCGGCGTCATCGTCGACTGGGTACCCGCGCATTTCCCGAAGGACGAGTGGGCGCTGGCCCGTTTCGACGGAACTCCCCTGTACGAGCATGCCGATCCGCGACGCGGCGAGCAGTTGGACTGGGGCACATACGTATTCGACTTCGGCCGCCGCGAGGTCCGGAACTTCCTCGTCGCCAACGCGCTCTTCTGGCTCGAGGAGTTCCACATCGACGGACTGCGTGTCGACGCCGTCGCATCGATGCTGTACCTGGACTACTCACGTCCGGAAGGTGGGTGGACTCCCAACATTCACGGTGGCCGCGAGAATCTCGAAGCCGTTGCGTTCCTGCAGGAGATGAACGCAACCGTCCACAAGAACCATCGAGGTGTCGTCACCGTCGCCGAGGAGTCGACGGCGTGGCCCGGAGTCACTCGGGCAACCAATGTCGGTGGCCTCGGGTTCAACATGAAGTGGAACATGGGGTGGATGCACGACACCCTCGGGTTCCTCGGTCACGACCCGGTGCACCGGACCTACCACCATCACGAGATCACTTTCTCGCTGATGTACGCGTGGAGCGAGAACTACCTGCTACCGATCAGCCACGACGAGGTGGTGCACGGCAAGGGGACTCTGTGGACCCGGATGCCCGGCAACGACTTCGCCAAGGCGGCCGGTCTTCGGTCACTGCTTGCGTACATGTGGGCGCATCCGGGCAAGCAACTGCTGTTCATGGGACAGGAGTTCGGCCAGAGCGCGGAATGGTCCGAAGAACGCGGCCTCGACTGGTGGCAGCTCGACGATCAGTACACCGGCACTCTCCATCGCGGCGTCCAGCGACTGGTCGGCGATCTCAACTCCGCGTACCGACGCCATCCGGCAATGTGGACCCTCGACACCTCGCCCGGTGGATACTCCTGGATCGACGCCAACGACACCGAGAACAACGTCCTCAGTTTTCTGCGTTACGGTACTGACGGTTCGATTGTCGCCTGCCTGTTCAACTTTTCGGGCAGTGAGCACTCGAGCTACCGCGTCGGGCTACCAGAGCCCGGCCGATGGGTGGAAATTCTCAACACCGATGCCGAGGTGTACGGCGGCTCCGGAGTCGGGAACCTCGGAGCGGTCACGGCAACGTCGCGTTCGTGGCACGGTCGGCCAGCCTCCGCACAGGTGGCGCTGCCAGCTGCTGGAGCGATTTGGATAAGTCTGGAGCGTTGATGGTCGGCCGGCGAGTAGTCATTGTCACGTCGTCACTGTTGGCGGTGGCCGCACTGCTCGCCGGTTGTGCCGGCGGAACGAACGGTCACGCCGTCTCGATTTATCACGACCCGTTCCGTGTCGCCGGACTCGACGCGACAGCGGGACCAAGTGGGTTGCGTCCGGGAGCCCCCAATGCCGACCGAGCAATCACCGGTACCGACGGTGGGGACATCGACGCCCTGGCGGCCAACGCCATCACCGACATCGAAACCTACTGGGCCGCCGAGTACCCGGCTCTGTTCGACAAGCCCTTCGAGCCGGTCGTCGAGCTGATCTCGTGGGACCCCACCGAATCGAACGGACCGGACTTCTGCGAGGAGACCACCGAAGAACTCATCAACGCCGGGTACTGCAGCATCGATCACACCATCGGTTGGGATCGCGAACTGCTGCTGCCCGAGGTTCGAGAGAAGTTCGGCGAAGTGGCCGTCGCGTTCATCTTTGCGCACGAGTACGGCCACGCGGTTCAACGCAAAGCCGGGATCGTCGGCGGTAAACGAGATGCGGCCCTGGTGCGAGAACAGCAAGCCGACTGTTTCGGTGGTGCCTTCCTGCGGCACGTCGCGGAGGACAAGGCCGCACACTTCACGATGAACACCTCCGACGGACTCAACAAGGTGTTGGCGTCGGCCGTCGCCATCCGCGACGAAGACCCTAATGATCCTGAGAGCCATCATGGTTCGGCTTTCGAGCGCGTCACCGCCACTCAGATCGGCTTCACCGACGGCGCCGGTGCGTGCGCGAAGATGGACGCCGACGAAATCGAGTCACGACGCGCAGACCTCCCGCAGCAGTTCGCCGAAGGCAACGACTCCGGAGAACTGCCTGTCACCGAGGCAACTCTCGACGAGTTCGTGAAGACATTCCAAGCGATCTTCGATCTACCCGAGCCGCCGAAGGTCGTGTTCACCGGCGCCGACACCGGGTGCAGCGATGCCGTTGCGACCGAACCCGTGTCGTACTGCCCGTCGACGAACACCATCGGAATCAGCGTCGACGACCTTGCCGAGCGCGGCACGCCGGGTCGCGTCGGGCGACGCGAGTTGATCCAGACCAACATCACCGGTGACTACAACGCCTACGTCCTGCTCGCGTCGAGGTACACCCTCGCGATGCAGAAGGAGAACGGCCAATCTCTCGACACCCCGCAGACTGCCTTGCGCGCCGCCTGCCTGTCCGGCGTCATCACCGCAGCGCTCAGTCCCACCAACGCCGCGGCGTCCGGCGCACAGGTCACACTCTCCCCCGGCGACCTCGACGAAGCCGTATCGGGGCTGCTGACCGACGGCCTCGCCGCCAGTGACGTCAACGGTGAGACGGTTCCGAGTGGGTTTGCGCGCGTCGACGCGTTCCGGACCGGTGTACTCGGCGGCCGGGAAGTGTGCGACAGCCGCTACACGGAGTAGCGGCTGCCGGTCCACACGTCAGTAGAGAGCGGAAGCCAACTTACGTCGGGCCGCGATGACGATCGGTTCTGCCGGGTCGAACAGTTCGAACAGTTCGAGCAAGCGCGTCCGAGCAGCAGCCTTGTCGTCGCCGGCAGTTCGCGAGACCACCGAGATCAAGCGGGCGAACGACGCCTCGGGTTGCTGGGCGAACATTTCCAGGTCGGCCGCAGCGAACTGCAATTCGAGATTGGACGGATCGGCATCCGCGGCCGCAATCGACTCGGGATCGACGCCCTGAACCCGAGCCATGAACTTCACCTGGCGGACAGCGCTCTTGGCCTCCGCGTTGTTGGGTTCGGCGTCGAGAATCACCTGGTACGCAGCGATGGCGGCGTCGAGATCGCCCTCGTCCAGCGCGGTTTCAGCTGCGACGAAGCGAGGATCCTCGACCTCCTCCACCGGCTCGTCACCGTCGGGCACAGGCCCACTCAACTTGCCCTCGACAGCTTGGAGCACTGCGTCGAACCACTGACTGAGCTGCGCCTCCGGCTGAGCGCCCTGGAAATCGGCCAACGGCTGACCTGCCGCGACGGCAACAACCGTCGGCACCGACTGGACGCCGAACGCCTGCGCGATACGAGGGCTCACGTCGACGTCGACGTTGGCAAGAATCCACTTGCCGCCGGCACGCGCGGCCAATGATTCGAGAACTTCGGTGAACACGACCGAGGGCTCGTATGCGCGGCCACCGATGTTGACGATGACCGGCACCTGGCTCGACTTGAGCAGGACTTCGCTTTCGAAGTTCTCCTCGGTCACCTCGATCACTGCCCCGGAGACAGCAGAAACGGCCCCGTCGCCGCTGGTGTTACGCGGCGGTGGTGGGGCCGTGGCCCGCTCTTTGAAGGCGGACAAGTCGACTGCGCCGCTCATGGCGGCAGCAACTGCGGACGAACGCGCGGGGGGCCTGGAACCTGGTCGAGTCACGACTCCCAGTTTGTCACGAGTTGCGCGGAGCTACGTAGAGGGATGCAGCACTCAGACGAGCGCAGCGTTTCCCTTGGATGCCTCGAACTCCGTGGACAGTTCGCCGAGCTTGCCGTTTCGCACGGCCCAGCGCTCGAATATGACGGTGCCGAACGGCGGAACGCTCGAGATCAGCGCAAGGATCGTGGTCTTGATGTCCCACTTGAGCGACCACGCGGTCAGGAGGGCAACAACGATGAACACCAGGAAGCCGGCGGTTCCGTGGACCATTCCGGGGATGCGAATCGCTTCTTCGTGTCCGAGGACCCACTTGAAGAACATGGCAACCAGCAAAGCCGCCCAGGTCACAGCTTCCCACCACGCCACCAGACGGAAGCGTTTCGCGGGAGTGGATACGTCAAAGATGTTCGCCATGAGGCCATTGTGCCCGAACAACTACGACGCCCCGTAGTTGTGTGAGGAAAACCACGGGGCGCCGCTGAGCGAGAGCACTGGTTCAGGTGTATTGAGACACTCAGGCCTTGGGGACGCGGATGATGAGTGCGTCGCCTTGTCCGCCGCCGCCGCAGAGTGCGGCTGCGCCGATGCCGCCGCCGCGGCGTTGCAGTTCGAGGGCGAGGTGCAGGGCGATGCGGGCGCCGGACAT
>NZ_JAAOLG010000034.1:0-42695 GCF_011602025.1 Rhodococcus sp. IC4_135 | reverse complement strand
CAAATGTTGTATCAACGATGGCAACTACGGGGAGCAGGTGCGCTGGTGACGAGAGACCGAAGACAGTACGACTTCGAGACCAAACTCGAGATCGTGCGTCGCCACGTCAACGGAGAGTCCGGAAGGGTTCTGGCCGAAGAATACGACTTACCCTCGCCCACAACGGTAGCGAACTGGACTGTCATCTACCGACGCGACGGTGAGGACGGGTTACGCCCGAAGAGGCGCGGCAGGCCTCCAACCGATCGCGGGGATTCCCCTGACGAAAAGCGAGCGCGAGATCTGCGGTTTTGGTCCAGGCAAAGGGTTTCGGATTCTCGTTCCAGGCGGCGATTCATTCCCGCACGTCCTTCTCGAGTGCTGTGACATAGGTGGGTATTTCCGCGACTGAGCCGGTGCCGGTGGTCGTAGAACGTCGATCTGGGGAGGTGCGCGATCTGAAGCAAGAGGGGTAGCGGGTTGTGCGCCTTGAAATCATCGACAGCTCGAACTTTCAGCGTCGTTCCTGCAACCTCAAGGCCCGCAATTTTTCCCAGTACGCGACCTCAGCGCGAAGCCGTTCGTTCTCCGCGCGCAGTGGAAATCCTCACTTCGCTCGCAAAATATGTTGAACAAATTTCAGGCGCAGGACACTAGTGGCGGACATACCCGCACTCAGCAACGGACCCCGAGTCGTGCGCGCAGAGCGATACGACGAAGTAGGACACCTCTAATTCCCTCGCCGGAGGCTCGGATCATCTCACAGCGTGAACTAGTGCGTTGATCGTTACCCGTTCCTCCAAGGGCGTGATGAGAACTATCTGCGTCGGGTCAATATCGGAGATCGGGCGATACACGATGTCCTGTCGAGAAAATGCGGCGACGAGGCTTTCGGCGGTGACAGCGACTACATCGCTGGTCGCGACGACTTCGAGCATCTCCTCGACTCCGTGCACTAGCGGACCGTAGGTAACAGGGCTTCCATCCGGGCGCGGATCGACTGACCACCATCGCCGCCAACCCTCCGGGACATTATCGGTATCAACCTGAACAACCTCGGCCAGATCGGACGCTTTCAGTTCACTTTTCGCTGCGAGGCGATGATTGGCCGACATGGCCAGGACTCGCTGTTCGGTGAGGACGGGAAATGCGCGAATGTGTGTCGTATCCAACGGTGGGCGTGCAAACACGACATCGACGCGGCCGTCGAGGATGGCGAGGACTTGTTCACCCCAACCCACTTGGAGGAGTTCAATTTTGATATCGGGCACAGCATTTCGCAGTTTGTCCAAAATCTCGCGAGTGCGAGAGCCTGCGACTGTGGCAAAGAATCCGATCCGAATCTGTTGTTGTGCAGCGCGGCGATGCCGGCGAACGACACCGATTGCTTGATCATGCACGGACAGCAAATTGATGGCCATGGGAAGAAACTCTGAGCCCGCATCGGTAAGCCTCGCGCCGCGATGATCCCGCTCGAACAGTCGTACACCGATCTCATGCTCTAGTTTGCTGATCTGCTGGGACAGTGACGGCGTCGCGACGCGCAGAATTTCCGCGGCCCGTGTGTAGGTGCCGGCCTAGGCGAGAGCAACGAAGTAGCGCAGCACCCGAGTATTGAGGTCAGGGATGGATTGCACGCTATCGTCCCCTACTGCGGTTGAAGTGGCACGTTAGTCGAAACCTAACGACCCTGTGAACTCTGGTCATGGACGTCTCCTGTGCGCCGAGGCAAGTTTGTCAGTGGAATGTGACACCCCCCACAGACAGGCTAATCATGACACTGAGCACAGACGCCCGAACCCATCAGGGCCCCAGCCCGGCCCAACCGGCGGTTCCCAACGAGGGTTCCGACATCGACCCGGCACAGAATCCACCAGTTGCCGAAATCTTCAGTCGCGCAGTTGGGCCCGTGACCGAACCGACCAACAGTCTGGCTTCGCGGGTCACAAACTGCGACAGCATTTCGTGGACCCCGTTTCCGATGCCTGGAACCTCGTTCAAGCTTCTCAACATCAATGAGACGACTGGCGCCACCACCATTTTGCTGAACGTCTCCGAAGGGGCTGAGGCGCCGTTGCACCGCCATCTCGGCGGTGCGGAGGCCTACAACATCTTCGGCACATGGGCATACGAGGGAGAGGTCGACCCAATCGGACCGAACTGTTACGTATACGAACCCGCCGGGATCGTGCACCTGCCGAAACAGGAATCCGAATCGTTGATGTTGGGGATCTTCCACGGGCCGATCGTCGGGTACGACGACGACGGCAACGTCGCCGGCATCATTACCGCAGACTTGCTGTGGGATCTCGCCGAGGCCAACGGCGCTATTGCTCACCTACCGGCCCGCACCGGCCGCTGACAAAGGGGCCGAGTCCATGACACGACTGGCGGGAAAGACCGCATTCATCACCGGAGCCGCTCGATGAGTGTCTACACCTATCCGTCGAAGAAGGCGTTGCTTTCGATCATGGCGAAGGTGCGGGCACTGACAAAGAAGGCACGTCATCAAGGCTTGGCTGATCTCCTCGGACGCCTCAATCCGGTGCTCCGAGGATGGTGTGCGTATTTCCGTCACGGTGTGTCGAAAGCGACCTTCGGGTACCTCGATTCCTTTGCCTGGCATCGGGTTACCCAATGGCTGCTCAAACGGCACAAACGGATCACGTGGGCGGATCTCTATCGGCGTTTCCTGACCGGCAGGCCAGGTAATCGTCCGCAAGAGAACGGGATCATCATGTTCGATACCATGAATCGCACCGGCGAGTCCGGAGACTTTGATGTGCCCCGAGTTTTCCGGAGTTCGTTTGTTTTACTTCAGGCATTGATGCACCCGAGAGAGGTTCACGATGCCCCGACGTTATCCACCCGAGTTCCGCCGGAAAGTTCTCGATCTGTTGAAGTCAGGACGCACGGTTGCCGAGGTCGCCGCAGGTCTCGATGTCACCGAACAGACCATCTACAACTGGCGCAACCAGGAGCTCATCGATTCCGAACAGAAGCCGGGGCTGAGCTCGATCGAGAGCGCCGAACTCGCCGCCGCCCGCCGCCGCATCGCTCAACTGGAGACCGAACTCGCCATCGCCACACGGTCCACCGAGTTACTGAAGTCGGTGGTGCTCCCAAAAGGCGGTTCGAAGCGATCGAAGTGATGGCCAAGGAAGGACTACCCGTGCAGACGGCATGCCGGGTTCTGGAGGTGTCCGAGTCCGGTTTCTACGAGTGGCGAAACCGGCCACCCTCGGAACGCTCACTGCGACATGCCTGGCTGACACAGCTGATCACCGAGGTTCACACCGCCTCCCATGGCACCTACGGCGCCCGGCGTGTTCATGCCGAACTTACCCTTGGTCACGGCATTGCTGTTGGACACGGCTGTGTCGAACTCTTGATGAGAACTGCTGGTGTGAAAGGACTTCCGGGAAACAAACGTGCGCGTTCCAAGCATCAGACTCCGACCGCGAGCGATCTCGTGGACCGCAAGTTCACCCGCGACGAACCGAACAAGCTGTGGGTCACGGATATTACGGAACATCCCACGCGCGAAGGGAAAATCTACTGCGCTGTTGTCTTGGATACGTTTTCGAGGCGAGTCGTGGGGTGGTCTATCGATAGTTCTCAGACGGCGACGTTGGTGACGAACGCTCTGGGAATGGCTATTTCGAATCGGGGTCCGACGCCCGGTACGTTGATACATTCTGACCACGGAGTTCAGTTCACATCTTGGGCGTTCACCCGCCGGGCCCACGACTCGGGCCTGGTCCCGTCGATGGGATCGATCGGCGATTGCTATGACAATGCCGTGATCGAATCTTTCTGGGGCAGAATGCAAACCGAACTCTTGAATCGGAAACGATGGAGAACGAGGATCGAACTGGCCAACGCTATGTTCGAGTACCTCGAGATCTTCCACAATCGCCAACGCCGGCACAGTGCCCTCGGGATGCTGACCCCGATCGAGTTCGAGAACGTACACTTCACACGTCAACCCGTAGCCTGAAGTCAAATATGACGACTCCACGAAACTCGGGGCACATCATCTCCGGACTCGCCGGTGCGATTCAGTACAGATAGCCGCGGCGGCCGTGGGTGCGGTGTTTTTACTAGTTGGAATCCTCGGCTTTATTCCCGGTGTGACAACCGATTACGACATGCTGGCCGGAGCGGGCCATCATTCAGGTGCGAAGCTTTTCGGGATTTTCGAAGTCTCCTTTTTACACAACGTGGTTCATCTGGTCTTCGGTGTGGCGGGTGTGGCGATGGCTCGTATGGCTCGCACCGCACAGACGTATCTCATTGGCGGCGGAATCATCTACTTGGCGTTGTGGATCTACGGCCTGCTGATCGACCAAGACAGTTCCGCCAACTTTGTTCCGGTCAACGATGCCGACAACTGGTTGCACTTCGGACTCGGGGTCGGCATGGTGGCACTCGGATTCTTGACTCCCCGTCTCGCGCGGCGAGAAAGCCGCACGGACAGCCCGATTCGGTGAATTCTCCGCAATTGCGACGAGATGCCGGCGGCCACGTTTCTCATACGGTAGCGATGGGCAACCGTCGGTCATGACCTCCCTGTGGCTCGAAGGGGCGCGCCCCGAGTACTCATCCGAATTCACCGAGCGCGAATACGACACCGTTGTCGTCGGGGCCGGTATGACTGGTGTGGTTACGGCTTTGCTGTTCGCACGGGCCGGTCATGAGGTGGCGTTACTCGAATCCAGGACCGTCGGAGCTGTCACAACCGGCAATACGACTGGCAAGATCAGTTTGCTCCAAGGCACTCGACTTTCGAGTATTGCAAAAAAGCACTCACCGTCGGCGGTGCGCTCGTACGTCGAGGCCAATCGGGAGGGACAGCAGTGGCTGCTGCGCTACTGCGCCGACAGTTCTTTAGCAGTGCAACGTGAATCAGCTTTCACGTACACCACCAGCACCGACGGAACCGTCTCCCTACGGGAAGAATTGGATGCAGCGCGTGCGGCGGGCCTCGATGCCCACTGGACCGACGCGGTCGAATTACCGTTCCCGGTGGTTGGCGCGCTCCGCTTGGATGATCAAGCGCAGTTCGACGCAGTCCAGGCACTCGACGCGCTGATCCGGGAATTCGTCCGGCGGGGTGGGACCTTGCACGAAGGGACCCGGGTCAGGACCGTGCACGGCAATCGTCATCGACGTTCGGTGCATACGAACCACGGCGTAGTCACCGCTGCTCGAGTCGTGATCGCCACGGGAACACCAATACTCGATCGAGGCGGATTCTTTGCCCGCTTAGAACCACAACGCAGCTACGCAGCTGCCTTCGCAGTTCCCGGCGATATTCCACGAGGAATGTACCTATCTGTCGACGAACCGAAACGGTCAATTCGTTACGCTCCGCGCAATGACAGCAACTTGCTGCTCGTCGGTGGTAACGGGCATCCCGTCGGGCGCGCAGCATCGCCGTCACAGTGTCTGCAAGAGTTGATCGATTGGACTGGCAAGACCTTCCCCGGCGCCGAACTGACCCATTCCTGGTCTGCACAGGACTACCGGCCTGTGAACGAACTCCCTTATGCCGGGGAACTTTTGCCGGGAGATCCCTCGCTTCTCATTGCTACCGGTTACGCGAAGTGGGGAATCACCAACTCGGTCGCTGCCGCGCTGGCACTGGTCACGAGCGTCCTCGGTACCGGAGCGCAGTGGTCGGCAATCTATTCGCCGTGGGATTGGAATCAAGTATCGGGAGTGCCCCATACTGTTCGGGTCAATGCTGAAGTGGCTATTCACCTGGCGGGCGGCTGGGTAAAGCCTTTGTTCGATCGACTCGCGCGCAAGGACCCGGGATCCGACAGCCATGGCCAGGTCGTATGGGAAGGGCTTACGCCTGTTGCCCGAAGCACTGTATGCGGAGTGACGCAGGAGGTGTCCGCGGTATGCCCACATCTCGGCGGCATCGTGAGTTGGAACGATGCCGAACGATCTTGGGATTGTCCGTTGCACGGATCACGCTTCACCGCGAGCGGTGAGCTTCTGGAAGGTCCTGCAACCGAAGATCTCTCACCTTCGTGAGCTGGATCGCCCTCAGCTCATTCCACGGCCTCGCGCTCTAACCGGCATGGTGCTTTCGGACAGTTCCGCGATACCCACCATTCGGCAATTTTGTCGGATACAGCGTTCCGTCGCCAGCATATCGCTCGACCTTGACCCCTTTACTCACACCGTGATTGGCTTTCGTGGCCTCCTGGATTGCCTCATTGTCCGATCCGAAATACTCGTCGAGAGTCGAACCGTCCGGCATCGTGACCCGATAGAGGTCCATCTCGTCATCCTTGCTTCCGCATCATGGTTGGAACGGGGTACGTCGAGCCGGTTACGGCTCGCGCTTTCCTGTGAATCGTTTGCGCGCGACTACGAACGCGACTGCACCGACCAGAATAAGAATCACCAATATCTCCATGCCGGACAACTACCCGATCCCGGATGAAGGCAATCATCGGTCCCTGAGACTCGTCCATGAGCACAATTACCGCCGGTTCTCGAGCCAAACAGCTGTCGACAAGACCGTCGCAAATGCACACCAAAACGGGTACGGCGCCAATGCCACTCCCGCCGCTCGTCTGATCGGAAGTGTTCGTCGCGCCAATTCTGCGCTGCTTACAGTCAGGATGGCTGCGACGACGGCTGCTGTACGAAGTCGATGTGAGCGGAAGAACACCCAACTCCAGCCGGCGTTTATGAGGAGGTTGATCGCCAGTACTCGGGTGTAGTCGCGAGCGGCGGTCTCGTCCCCCTTCTCGGTGAGGCGCGCAAGAGTCAGCGCCGTGCTGACTGCGATGTCGGCGTACAAAACAGTCCACACGACGGGGAAGGCAACGGGTGGCGGCTGAAATGAGGGCTTGCGCAGCTTCTCGAACCACGCGCTTTGTGCTGGTCTCCCCGATGCAACTGAGCCGACAACGGCGGCCGCCGTCGTCATTGTCGCAGTGCGCGGTAGCCATTTCCTGAAGGAGCGGCGACTCTCGGGCATTGGTCAACTCCTGGCGCCTAATGTTTTGACGATACTTTGAAGGCACAACCACTATGAGCGTCTTCGGCACTCCATCGGTACTCGCGTCGGGCGACCGTCCGCTCTTCGCCGCACGAGGTGATGATCGCGATTTTTCGTCCGATCACCATGTCAAGGGTCTCAGACAGTCGCAAGTGTATCGGTGAGTTTCGCGCAGAACGCGGGTAAATCATCGGGCCTGCGGCTCGATATCAAGGTATTCGGGCCAGAAGTACAGACCACGACTTCTTGGTCTATCCACGTGCCGCCGGCGTTCGTGATATCGGTGCGCAAACTAGGCCACGAGGTCAGCGTACGACCGGCCACCACGCCGGCTTCGACCAGCGTCCACGGTCCGTGGCAGATTACTGCGACAGGCTTTCCGGCATCGAAAAAACTCCGGGCGAACGCCACCGCGTCGGGATTCATGCGGAGAAAATCAGGGTTGGCCACACCGCCCGGCAGGACGAGAGCGTCGTATTCGGACGACTCCGCCGACTCGACCACCGCGTCCACGTCGAAGACGTCAGCTTTGTCGAGATGGTTGAACGCCTGGATTGTGCCGGATTCTGTCGAAACAATCGACGGCTGAGCGTGTTCGGCAACCAAAGCGTCCCAGGGATCCGTCAACTCGATCTGTTCGACTCCCTCCGTCGCCACGAGAAATGCCACTTTCTTCCCTGTGAGTTGTTGACTCATGCTTGAACGTCCTTCCTCATCTTCGTCGCATCCGTTGAGCGACTGCTCAGCTGGATGCGCCCTCGGTGTCGTCGAAGAACGACCATTCGCCATCATGCTGAACTTCCATACGCCATCCCAGTTCCGAGTTGTCGGCGCGGGCATCTACAAACCAGGCGTGGGCGTCGTCAGCGCTTTCGATGTCGCGCGTCGCGGTGACGTCGCCTGCAGGATTGATCACTCTGTATGTAGCCATTCGGGTCGGCTTCCCCAGTCGATGTTTTCTTAATCATCCGTCGGGATGTCGTGGTAGATCTGCACCACGGTGGTTCACGAAGCTCTAGTTCCGAATCCGCACCCAGGTTTGAAGGTCTGGTCGGTACTCCACGAGACCCCTCTCTTCGAATGCATCGATCCATCCTTGCATCGGCCACTGCCCCCAACGCTGATGAAACACCTGCGCATTGGTCAAGATGTCGTCAAGGTGCTCGATGGGTGGATCGGACACGTGGTGGAATTGATGGTAGGCATCAGCTCCTCCGACCCAGGTCAATTTCACGCCCTTGTCTCGGGCGGACCAGGCGAAATCGGTGTCCTCTCCGCCGTACCCGCGGTATTCCTCGCAGAAGCCTTGCAAGGCAAGCCATGTCGGTACAGTGACCGCGAACGATAACGACCAGAAGAGATTGAAGTCGTCCCCGTGGAGGACCGTCCCGGCGGGGGGCGCTGGCCTTGCTGGATGTGGATTGTGCAGCAGTGCCATCTCATCCGGAGTAATCGGCGACGACAACGGCTGCGTCAAGTAAGTAACCGGTCCGCAGAACAGTGAGGCAGTAGAATTCTCCTCACTTGCCGTCTCGTGATATCGAGCGAGCAGTGTTGGCGCCGCAATGCAATCGACGTCGAGAAATACGAGCAGCTCGGCTCCGTGACATCGAGCTTTCGCTGCCCCAATGTTTCGGGCACGGGCGAGCGGAAGAGGATCCCCTTCTGGAACGTCGATCTCCACGACGCGAGCCGAGCTTCTCTCTTGCGCGACTATGTTTTTCACCATCTCGTCGCCCATCGCGACGATGATGTGCGAGTACGGCAGGGTCGTACTGGCAGCGAGGCCACGCAGGTGCATTCGCAAGTGCTCGTGACGCCCGTGCACGATCGTGATCACCGCTGTCCTCACGTCAGCGGGCCGTGTGCCGTCTCGCGACTGACTCGATGACTCGCGCCGCGCGGTCAGCAGCACCCGTGGTCCGCCACTTGGACCAGCCTGCGCGATCGAGAGCCTGCGCCTGCGTGATCAAATCGGGCCAGGATTCGAGTGCC
This sequence comes from Rhodococcus sp. IC4_135, assembly GCF_011602025.1. Lineage (NCBI taxonomy): Bacteria > Bacillati > Actinomycetota > Actinomycetes > Mycobacteriales > Nocardiaceae > Rhodococcus > Rhodococcus sp. IC4_135. The sequence goes on along the minus strand of NZ_JAAOLG010000034.1, from coordinate 33,694 downwards.
GGCCATTCCTTCAGCGTCACGGCGAGATTGTGCATGGACAGGGCTCCAGCGGTCGCGACCTGTTCTCCGAAGGGACGTTCTTGTGCGATCACGATGGCAGGCTTACCGGCGATCGCGATGTCGGCCACCGCGTTCTGGCCTGCGTGCGAGACCATGATATCGCTCGAGCAGATGTCCGGCCAGGGATCTGCAACCCACGTCCCTCCCGGCAATCCGATCCCTGTCCAGTGGAAGGAACGATGCTGCGCCGCAGCAGCTTGAACGTCAGCGTTCGAGACCGCTGATCCGCCGGCGCCGCTCAACACCACAACTCGAGGAGACAGGGAAGTGTCGACGGTCCGAGATACGCACTCCCGATCCTCGAAGCGGCTGATACCTCCCACGTAAGTCGTCTTGTGCGCATGGGGGTGGAGCCAAGTCGGGTCGTAGACCTCGTGGGGCCAGGCGGCGATGATGTGATCAGCAAGTCGATACGCGAGCTGGTGGGCGGCATCGGTCCTGTCGCCTGGCATCGCCACTACGATGACGGGGACACCCATCAATCGAATGAATGTTGCAATTTCGACGGATACATCCACGACAACGGCATCGGGACGCGCGGTCGCTACCCAACGGGCGACTCGGGCCATCCGAGAACGAAGCCCGGTTTCGTGGATCGGTGCCCAATGAAGAGCATCGTTGGCCGTGGGGTCAACCTCGTGCGCGTCGCCGTAGTCGAGTTGCAACTGAACATGGTCGTCGAAGGCCTCCACTGCAACTGAATGGGCACTGGTGAGCGCGGTGACGTCGAGGCTCAGTTTTCTTGCGATCGACGCGGCACGGGTGAGATGGCCTCGCCCGTGATGGTGGATGTAGTAACCGATCATCAGCTTGCTCGACGCGTTGTGGCAGCGGGTGCCGCTGGGTGTGTATCGGACTGTATTGGAGCAGAGCAGATTTCGTCGTACAGTGCGACATACCGGTCCACCATTCTTCGTTCCGAACAGTGGTTCACAGCTCGCGCCCGAGCGTGCTGTCGAGCCAGCTGTTTAGCCTCGCCGATCGCGACGGACAGCGCAGCCACATCGTCGGCTGGGACCAACCGACCGCAATCCGGCGTGAGTATTTCCGGTATGCCACCCCGACTGTAAGCCACGACCGGGGTACCGCAGGCAAGCGCCTCGGCGACGACCAACCCGTAGGGCTCGTCCCACTGCGGGGTCACAAGTGCCACTGCAGACGTCCCTACCGCGTCAACAAGATCGTCAGTCATCAGATGACCGAGGTATCGAACAGAGCCGCCGAGGTGTGGTTCAATTCGCTCTCTGAAATACGTATGGTCACTGATCGGCCCGGCTAGTACCAACGGCATACCGGCTTCCCTGGCGGCCGCAATCGCATGGTGTGCACCCTTTTCCGGAACAAGGCGCCCAAACCAGATCAGTCGATGTCCGCCAGGTCCCTCAGTCCATTGATCGGTATCAACTCCGTTGTGCACGACCTCGACGTCGCCGGCTGCCTGTTTCCATGAATCGGCGGTGAAACGACTCACTGCAGCAAACCGACCAGGAGACCCCCCTGCCGCGATTGCTGATTCCAGCCACGGAGTCGGCGGCGTGTGCAAAGTGGTGAGCACTGGAGCACTCAGCGTGGAAGCCATCGCCACTGGGAGGTAGTGCAGGCTGTGGTTGTGGATGACGTCGAAGCTCTCCGTATAGTCACGCGAGAGGCGGAGCATCAGGTCGAGATAGGCATGGTGTTCTTGCATGAAATACTCTGCCGGCATGGAGATGTCAGTCCTGGCCGCCGTGCTGATGCGGGCTGGACGGACATCGATCAGCTCGCAAGCGAGTTCCGGATCCGAACCATGCCCGGCGAAAAGCGTGACATCGTGGCCGGCTTTTCGCAGAGCTGCGGCCAGGTGCCATACGTGAGCTTCGAGACCGCCGGCGAACGGTTGGGTGACGGGATAGCGACTCGATGCGATCAGAGCTATGCGTAACGCGCTCATGCGAGAGCCTTTTCATAGATTTCGCGGTGAGCAGAGGCAAGAAAACGACGCTGCCTGGCACGCATTCCCACGGAAAGACGCACGGGCTCTGCCGAATACAATTCGCGAACGCATCGATCCAGCGACTCCTGGTCGAAATGATGCTCGTCGAACCCGTAGATTTTGCAGTCCTGTTGTTGTGAGTAGAACCCACAGCTGGGAGCGATGACGGATGTCCCGAGGTCGTAACATGCCTCCAGCCATCCAGAATGCGTACCAAATCGATACGGCAAGACCGAAACCGACAGAGACATCAGATATCGCCACAGCTCGTCGTCGGTGAAATACGGATGTACCACGACCTCGACACCCGGTAGATCCTCGTATTCCAAGAGTTTCTTCGACGCCTGCGGTGCATACCAGTGATTGTCGGGATCGAAGATCTCATCATGGATGTTCACCACCAATCGCGCACCGGGCAACGTCGCAATCGTCGAGCACAGAGTGTTCAACACCGGAAAGGGATCCATGTTGGGACGCAGGCTTTTCACGTGCACTCCCACGGTGAATTGTGTTCCAGGAGGTCGCGCAAGACCGAATTTGTCCAATTCGATCACATGAGGATGAGGCAGCACTGTACATTCTCTCCCCCAATCATTCGCAACCGATGCCGCCGCCCCCGGTGTCAAGGTGATCAGGGAGTCCGCCGCCGGGATCAACACGTCCAGGATCTCGCGGTGCGGCTCGGGATCGGGATGGTGCGGATTTCGCAGGTCATGCACCGTATAGACCAAGGGGATTTCGTGACTGTGTAACTCGTGAACGATGTCCTCCATAACCTGCGGTGCGATCGCGTCGAAACCGAAGTGAACATGGAAAAGATCAAATAGGTGATGATGCTCGCGGATCCATCCCGGATCGAGCATCACGGGAGGCCACCAGCCGCCGGGAACCTTGCGGCCATCTGCGGGGATCGGATCGTCAAGACGAACGACGCCGTCCGTTCCCATGTGCGGTGCCAGATGCCGTACGTACACGTGCGACGCAGGAACAGACGCAACCCGAATCACGTCTGCAGTTCCGGCCACGTCGTCAACTCGAACCACGTCGACTTGTGTAGACAAATCAAAATCGGTCGACAACCGATCGCCGGGACGTGCTTGCCCGTTCATCTCACTCCTTGCATCAGGTCAGGGCGCGCTCGCGCCGAAGAGACGAGAAGACGGCTGTTTCTCGCTTCAACGGCTGGTTCCTCAACCGCGATACCTCATCACCATATCGTAGATGCGTCTGTTGGATTTGCTTGAGGCGGAACGTGTTTCGTGCCGCACGCCTGAACGCGACGGGCGCACTTCCCGGGGTCGACCTAGCGTTACCCATTTTTCGCGTAATTCACACAAGCGAAGAGCATCCTGCGATTTGGGCTCACCCGAAGCCGCGTTTCATGCACGCGCCTCATTCTCGAAATCGCAGTCGCCTCGGCCGCCGTGACAATCGCTTGGTGCCGGGGAGCGCTCGCCAACGGATGCTGATGCTGGTGAAGAACAGCTCACCTGTACGGCTCGTTGTTTCGTGTACGGGTTCACCCCACCGGGGCACAGACAAGGGCGCGGCACGGACCGGCGGGTACTCGATGTACTCGGGCGGGAGCCGTTCCACGACGACGTTCTCGCTACGTCCGGCCTCGACGACCGCCGATCGTCGAACAACTACCTTGCAGATGCCGAACGATTGATGGCCGATGCGGTGGGCGCGGACTATGCGTTCTTCTCGACCTGCGGTAGTTCACTGTCCGTCAAGGCAGCAATGATGGCAGTCGCGGGCAACGATCCCGGTGGGCTGCTGCTCAGTCGAGACAGTCACAAGTCGATCGTCGCGGGGCTGATCTTTGCCGGCATCACTCCCCGATGGATAACCCCGCAATGGGATGCTGCGCACCATATTTCGCATCCCCCTTCCCCTTCCCAAGTGCGCGACGCGTGGGAAAAGAACCCGGACGCGGCGGGGGCGCTGATCGTCAGCCCGAGTCCGTACGGCACCTGCGCAGACCTAGCCGCGATCGCAGACGAATGCCACCGCAGAGGTAAACCCTTGATCGTCGACGAGGCGTGGGGTGCACATCTCCCTTTTCACGAAGGATTGCCCACCTGGGCGATGGATGCAGGAGCGGACGTCTGCGTGGTCAGTGTGCACAAGATGGGGATGGGTTTCGAACAGGGGTCGGTCTTCCACGTCCAGGGAGATCTTGTCGACACTGCTCACCTGTCGGCGTGCGCCGATCTGTTGATGACCACGAGCCCCAACGTCATGATCTATTCAGCTCTCGACGGATGGCGCCGTCAGATGGTCGAGACCGGACACGAGTTGTTGGATACAGCGCTGACATTGGTCACCTCGCTTCGTGACGACATCGAACAACTCCCAGATCCGTTTGTTGGTTGTCAATGCCTTCGAGGGCAGAGTCGAAGTCTCCCAAGGTGTCTGCGATCGTCCGTCCGTCGTTGACGGTTGCGGCATCGAGGGACGCCGCGTGATAGGAATCGCCGGCGGCGACGATCTCCGCGATCTCGGCAGGTTCCACTTCGAGTTCTTTTGCCAGTTCCGGCACGGTGGGTTCGCGTCCGAGGGCTTGAGTGAGGGAAGAGCGGGCCTTGTTGAGCGCGAGATAGTTTTCCTGCAACGAGCGCGGAACACGGACGTCCCAGCCGCGGTCCCGGAAATGTTTGCGCACTTCACCCACCATCGTCGGAAACGCGAAGGCTAGGAAGTCTTTGCCCTTGGCGAGATCGAAGCGGTTCACCGCACTGACAAGACCGACGCTGGCGGCCTGTACGAGGTCCTCGTGGGCTTGTCCGCGACCGCGGTATCGCAAGGCGATGTTCCGGGTCAGTGGTAGACACGACTCGATGATCTGCGCACGTAGACGCTCGCGGTGCTCGTCGTCATTCGGTATTGAAGCCATCTGTTCGAAAAGGGCCGCAAGGTGCGTGTAGTCGGCGTCTCGCGTGTGGGTGCTCATGAGAATGCCAATCCTTTTCCCCTTGTCATCGCCCTGGCAGAGTGCCTAGGGACAGTGGCCCCTCGCTGAGGTGAAGACACCGTCGTGTTGCCGGAACGGCGTACAGATCGTGTTGCCGACATCGTCGTCTCCTTCATTTTCGGGTGTTGATCGGCAGAACGCTCCAGAAAACCATCGCCGCGGCCCGAGCGACCACAGGCCCGCAGAGCGGCCCCAGCGCCGGGCAGGTGATGCCGTCGCCGTCGCGGGCGGTGGCCATGGCAGTGGTCATTCACGCTCCCGAAGTGCAAGTGCTCCAGCATGCATCAAAGTAATTGACTGTCATAAATCTATATCAGCCGATGCAGATAAAAGGCAACAGGTGAAACAGTGATCGACCCACAGCAATACGACTTCCGGGCCCAAACGTGCCCACTTATGCACGAAACCAGCATGCGCGGAATCTTTTCGGCTCCTTTCCCGGCGAGATCGGGTTCGCACGTCGAATGAAATCTGTGGCGTCGGAGATCAGGTTTTAGGTGCGGGAGGGCGGGGGGACGACGCACCAACATGTTAAGGTCGAGAGATATTCGGCTGGGTTAAAGGAGAGCGCTGAGGCATTGAAGGATCCAGCGCACGCCCACCGAGGGGTCTACGGAATTTCCGTGATGTCGGAACTGTCCGGAGTCGGCCCACAGACATTGAGACTCTACGAACGTCGCGGACTGTTGACCCCCGCACGCACCAGTGGCGGGACGCGGCGTTACAGCGCGGCGGACCTCGACAAACTGCGCCGTATTACCGCGTTGATCGGCGACGGAATCAACTTGACCGGAATCGGTGTCATTCTCTCACTTGAAACCGAGAACGCGATCCTGGCTGAACGGATCGCTCAGCTGAGCGAAACGGCCGTGGACACACCACCGGAAGTCACGCCCGAGACTGTTCAGCCCAGTTCGCGGGTGTAACGAATGCTGCCGAATTCCGCGTCGGCAACGACGATGTTTCCGTCAGATTCAAGCTGTTCGACCGCGGAGTCGAATGCGTCGATGTGAATCGCCCTGGGTCTGATGGAGGCTCTGGCTATTTGATTTCAACCAAGGCCTGCTCACCCTGCTCAGTAGCGTAGAACGTCTTCTCGTACTCTGCTGGCGGGATGTCGCCGCAGTGACCATGCAGCCGCCTGTGATTGTGCCAGTGCACCCACGACAGTGTCGCCAGTTCCACGTCGTCGATGCTGCGCCATGGACCAGGATGCGTTGGGCCGTAGATGAGTTCGTACTTGTAGTAGCCGTTCACGCTCTCGGCGAGAGCATTATCGTAGGAATCGCCCACGGTCCCGATCGACGGTATTGCACCGAGTTCGGCGAGCCGTTCGCCGTAGCGGACCGAGGTGAATTGACTGCCCGCATCGCTGTGGCAGCGCAGCCCGGTCAACCGTGTGCCGCGACTGAAGCGGGCCATCTCGATGGCGTCGAGCACTACCTGGGTGCGCATGTTCGCCGCGACGCGCCAGCCCACGATCATCCGAGAGTAAGCGTCGGTGATGAAGCAGACGTAGCCCATTCCCGCCCAGGTCGGGACGTGGGTGAGGTCGGTGACCCACAGTTGGTTCGGCTCAGTCGCAGTGAAATCCCGCCCAACCAGATCGGGGTGCCGATCCGCCCCGGCCGTTGCTCGGGTGGTACGCACCTTCTTCCCTCGCCGCACACCAGCGATCTGCTCGGCACGCATCAGCCGCGCGACCTGGTCACGGCCGACATCGATGCCCGATCTTCGGGCTGCTTTCCACAGCTTCCGCACCCCATATACCTGGTAATTCTCCTCCCACAACCCCCTTAGCGCCGGCCGCAACCGGCTATCGGAGACCGATCTAGCTGACGGCGGTCGGCTTTTGGTGGCGTAGTAGCTGCTCGGAGGTATCTGCAAGGCCTTGCAGATACGCTCGACCCCAAGCCTCCGACCCGCGATGACATCGCCGCGATTGGCATCGATGAACGCGGTCATCTCTTGTGCTGGCGGCCCTGCTCCGCCCCGAAGAAAGACGCCGCACGCTTCAATATCTCGTTGGCGCGCTGCAGTTCTCGGATTTCCTGCTCGAGTTGCTTGATCCGATCGGCCTCGGCGGTGCTCACTCCCACAGTCAGACCGTCATCGATATCGGCCTGCTTGACCCACGACCTGACGGACTCGACCCCGTAACCCAACTGCGAGGCAACCCGCGCTGTCGTCCCATGCTCGGTCCCCAGCTCGGCCCGCAACGCCCGGACCATCCGCACCGCACCGGCCTTCTCCTCCGGCGAATACCGCCGCATCGTCGGCCTCCCTGACACCCGTTCATTCGGCATGCTTCCATCCTCGTTTCCAAGGCCAGAAGTCTCCACCGAACCCAGAGCGATTCAGAACCCTTTTCGCTGGTTGGCTTTGGCCCAGTCCCGCAACCACTTCCGCAGATCGGCATCGGGATCGTCCGGGGTGTTTCTCGCAAGCTCTTTCCGTTGGGTCGATCGCGGTTGCCCGACGATTCTGCAGGCGAATCGCTGCGAGAGCCCCACTGTTTCCTGGAGCATGACGACAGCGTTTCGTTTGGAGGTCGGGCTCAGAATTTTCCCTTCGCGATCTCCTTGAGGGCAGCCTTTTCGAGCTCGGCTTCGGCGAGAAGCTTCTTGAGCAGGGCGTTCTCGTTCTTGAGTTCCTTGAACTCTTTGGCGTCGTCAGCCTTCATGCCGCCGTACTGTTTACGCCAGTTGTAGAGCGTCGGCACCGAGACATCGAGCTGTCGGGCGATTTCCTCGACGTCGGTGCCTTTGGCGGCGAGTTCGTCGCCGTGGCGCAGTTTTCGAATGATCTGTTCGGGCGTATGCCGTTTACGTCCAGCCACGAGATGAAGCCTTTCATGCCCTTGATCAGGGCGGAAGGATTCTCATAACTTGCTGATCCGTGCCCCCAATAGTGCACCAGCTTTATGAGAGCTGAGGGTACGGTTGGATGTCTGCCCAGAGCTTCTCATACTCGATCAGGCTGATGTTGCCGAGATAACTGTGACGCCGTTCGCCATTGTGAAAATTGTCGATGTGATCGGCCATGGCTGCAGTCAACTCCAGCGTGGTCGACCACTTCTTCGTGTTCAGTAATTCCGTCTGCAACCGCCCCCAGAATGCCTCCATGACAGCATTATCGAAGCAATCACCGACCGTCCCGAATGACTCGAGAAGTCCCCACCTTCGCAGATTCTCGCCGAACCCCCATGACGTGAACTGGGGACCATGATCGGCATGCAAGATCGTTGCCTCCCAACGGATCCGTTCCTGCGCGGCCATGTTCACCGCATTGTTGACAAGTGCCGTATCGGCCGTCGTGGAAAAGGAACGACCCACGATCATTTTACTGAAACAGTCCAAAATTGCACAGCAGTAAACCTTTCCGTCACGAGCGGGATGCTCCGTAATATCCGTGAACCACAACTCGTTCGGCCGGCTTGCCGTGAAGCCGCGATTGACTCGGTCAGAGAGGGTTTCGACGCCCAGCAGGTTCGGTTTCCGCTTGCCCGGACGAGGTAACCCGGCGATACCGAGTTCGGCCATGATCGCCGACACCAGTTTGTGATTGACGTTCATTTCGTACGTATCGAGCAGTTCGGCCCGGATGCGTCGCTTCCCGTAGGTTCCACGCGACCGCTGATGGATTTTTTCGATCGTGTCGGCCACGATGATGCGCCGTACTCGCTGATTGGAGACCGGCCGGCGACGGTGCGCATAAAAGGTAGACCTACTCAAACCCGTTATGCGACATTCGAGTGCGGCGATGCGGGCGCGGGCCGATGCCAGCTCGTCGGACTCGATACTCGGTACTCCGTCCCGCACTCCCGCATCGATCAGGGCTTGGTCTTTCCACCGGAACAACGTCGCCGGCGATATTCCGGTTTCCGAGGCTATATCGGCGACTGCGTCACCGGAGCGAAGACGGTGCGAGATCTGTCGGCGGACCGAGTTTGGATACGACTTTGGCACTGTGACCTCCTGTGGATCACTCTGCCTCATCTCTCGTATAGACGGTTCACTTTGAGGGGCACGGATCATGCGGGTCACTTCACGGGGGTCATGCCAGCAGTTCGCGCAGATCTTTATCGAGTTCGGGGTGCTGCTGGGCGAGTTGTTTCATCAGATCGGCCAGGCCGTCGGCGATGGCGTTCAACTTGTGCTGTACGGCGTCGTCGGATCGCTTCTGTGTGTTCTGCAACAAGGCCACCAAGAGGAACGTGACGATAGTGGTGACGGTGTTGATGATCAGTTGCCAGGTGTCGATGGTGCCGAGAAGGAAGAACGACGGCGCCCAGAGCACCACTATCACCACGCACACTACGAAGAACCATGCCTGCGAGGTGCGTGCACTGACGTAGGTCGCGAACCTATCGAAGACGGAGATGTTCGTCGAAACTTCGGATGGGAGAACTGCAGGGGGCTTCATCGTTAGAACCTCATTCGAATCCGAAACATTGTGCCGATCGTTGCCGCAAACGTCGACGGCGCTCGCTAGTTGTGCGTGGTGAGGCGGGAACGCTGCTTGCGGCGGCGGAGGACAGGTACGAACACCACTAAGAGACCGAGCGCCGCCGCGACGGCTGCAGGCCGCTGCTTTACCCGTTCCACGTCACGCGACACCTCACCCTTGACGCGGGCCGGTACGTCGGCCTTTTCGGCGAGTGCGCCTACGGTTGCGGCTAGAGCCTCACGTTGGGCTCGAACATTGTCGTCGGGTCCGTCTGCGGTAGTGCTCATTTCACGCCCTTCTTGGCAGTAGCGATGTCAGCTTTGACGCTTTCGACGGTCTCTTCCGGAAGTGGTGGCGCCGCGGACTTCGCTCGTTTGGCTCCCACGAGTGCGGTTATTGTTCCGATGGCGATCACGATTGCCGCGATGATCAGAGCTGCAAGCCAAGGTTCGAGGGTTGTGGCCAATCCGAGTACTGCTGCCGCCAGAAGTACCGCGAAGCCGTATAGCAGCAGCAGTGCGCCGGCGCCGGAGATACCGACCCCTACACCGAACCGGGTGCTCTTCGTCTTGACTTCGGCTACTGCGTGCGACATTTCGGCCCGTACGAGGTCGGTCACCTGCTCGGTGAGGCGCTCGACGAGTTGTACGGTCGACAGTGCGTGCGGGTCTACGACCTCTGTGTCGACAGTTTTCGGCGGCGCGGTGCTCGGAACGGTTGCCCGGCTATCGGATCGCTCGGTCATGGTCGACGTCCCTTCGTTGTCTTCGCCGCCGTGCGTTTCGCGAAGTTCGCGACCGGCGGCGATATCGTGTGCGTGCAGACGAGCGTTCTTTTCCGAAACGCTGGTGTCCCGAGGAGGCAGCCGCAGGAATTTTTCGGCTTTGATTCCGGCCTGTAACTGCCGGCCGCGTTCGAGTTCCGCGTCAACTTCTGCTCCGAACAACAACGCAAGATTGGTGATCCACAACCAGAGGAGGAAGATGACCGCCCCGGCCAACGATCCGTACGTCTTGTTGTAGCTACCGAAATGACTTACATAGAAAGCGAATCCGACTGAGGCCACGATCCACACTGCAATAGCGAGTGCTGCTCCGACGCTGATCCAACGAAATTTCGGCTGTTGCACATTGGGAGTCACGTAATACAGCACCGCCACCGCCAACGCGACACAGATCAGAATGACGGGCCACTTCGCAATATTCCACGTCGTCACCGCGCCGTCTCCGATGCCGAGCTGATCACCTAGCGCCTTGGCGATAGGTCCGCTGACGACCAGCATCAAGATCACCGCGGCAACCAACAGAAGTCCTGCGAGGGTGACGACCAGTTGCAGAGGACGAAGTTTCCAGACCGGCCTGCCTTCCTCCACCTCGTACATACGATTCATCGCTCGCCCGAATGCGCCGACATAGCCGGAGGCCGACCACAACGCACCCGCGAGACCGATGATCAATGCGAAACCGGCGGTAGGGGCCGCCACCAGTTGTTCGACGGTGCCACGCATCGTGTCCACGGCCGAGTCCGGTCCGACAGCGGCTACCAGTTCCATCACCGTGTCCACACTGGCACGCCCCTGGCCGACAACTCCCAGCAGGGACACCAGCGCCAGAAGTGCCGGGAACAGTGACAGCACAGCGTAGTACGTCAAAGCCGCCGCCAGATCGGTGCACTGATCGCGAGTGAACTCTCGGGCAGAACGTCGTGCTACGAACTTCCACGACTGCGCCGTCAGGTCGGTCGGATCGGAAGGCTTACGCGCGTCGTCCGCATCAACCGTGTGTGTCACCATGCCCGAGTTGCTACCCAGTGAGCCGGGTGTCGAAACTCGGTCGAGACTCCCCTAGCTTCCGTACTCCTCTCGATCGAGGACAGCGAGCGCCGCAAGTAACCCACGGCTGGAGAGAACTATCGAAGGTGCGACGGACGTTGTGACTGTTCCCTGCTGCACGAGCTTTTCGAGTGCGGTCAATCTTTCACGGGCAAGGGGCAAGGTCGTGACGGAACGATGGTCGGTAGGGTCGTGCACCGGACCTCTTCCCGCATCGGCAAAGGCTCTGGCCATCGCTTCGAGCAACTCCGAGACGGCACTTTGCATACTCCCGTTCTCGTTGAAATCGCTGTCCTCGACGGCAAGGATCAGGCCCATGAGATGTAGCGCTGCTCGATCGAGTGCTTCGGCGGCCGGGCGAAACAACTCGGATCCTCCTATACGCAACCACCCACGTTTGCGAAAGTTTCCGACCAGGCTGGCTTCACCGTCCATCACCGCGGTCTCCGCGGCAACGGATTTGTTCACCGACAGAGCGCGTTGACGCCATGAACCCTGTTTTCCAGCACCGGCTTTCACGTCCGCGGCCATCTGTCGGAGAATGTCCGCGACCTCATGCGTACGTGCCACCAAGAGGTCTCTGGCGTCGGAGAGATAGTCCGGCGGCACCAACACGGCATTGACCGCGATGCCCACGAATACTCCGAGCACTACGTCACCAATGCGGTGCATCACCAAGTACGGGTTGGTTGCTGTTCCGTACAGAAGGACCAACACGGCGGTGACGGCGACCCAAATCCCGTCAGGCGACAACCGCGGAATGCGGCCGACGAGTATTCCTGCACCCGTTGCGATGGCCAATGCAGCGACGGTCGGAAGGGTCACCGCCGCGACGGCGGCCACAACAACTCCGAGGACGACCACACTGACCTGGCGGGCGGCCACCCGCATCGAGTTCCGCACGGTGTTCCCGATGATGAAGAGTGCAGCGTACGGAGCGAGAAATGCTTCAGGGCTATGAAAGACGCTGTTCGCGATCACCCACGCGATGACTACGGCGACTGCGCCTTTCAGTGCTGTGATCAAGCCTATGCTTTCACATCGCTGAATGAGGGGATGCTCGAGAATTGCTTGCTCCTTAACCTTCTACGGTCGTCCGAAGACTCATCTGAACAGGACCTTGTCCGCTGTTACCGGCAAGTCGCGTACCCGCACACCGGTAGCATCGTAGATAGCATTGACAACAGCGGCTGCTGCCCCGACGATCCCGATCTCGCCGGCGCCCCGCGATCCCATCGGGTTGACGTGTGCGTCAGTCTCGTCGAGCCAGAAGGCTTCGATGTCTTGCACATCCGCGTTTGTGCTGATGTGGTAGCTCGCCAAGTCGTGAGTCATCACGTGGCCGAACCTGTTGTCCCGGAAGCTTTCCTCGTGCAACGCCATCGACAATCCCATCGTCATTCCTCCGATGAGCTGTGAGCGAAGCGTTTTTGCATTGATTGCGCGTCCGATCGAGAATGCACCGAGCATCCGGGGGATCCTGATCTCGCCGGTCTCGCGATGTACGCGCGCTTCCACGAAATGAGCACCGAATGAATGCATGGAGTAAACGTCCTCGTCCGGATTCTCCGGCGTCTCAGTTGTCGTCTCCACGCCGGCAAGGGGAGTGGCGCTGTGTTCCGCGCGGAACTGACGGGCAGCCGCGACGATAGTAGAGCCCCACGACGAGATACCGGCGGAGCCACCGGCAACTGTGGCGAAAGGGAATGTGGTGTCGCCGATTTGGAGCCGAACTTCCTCTATGTGGCATTCGAGAGCATCGGCGGCGATCTGAGTCAGAGCGGTCCAGGTTCCCGTGCCAATGTCGGCCGCCCCGATCTGAACAGTGTAAATTCGATCGGCTCCGAAGACGATGCGCGCTTTCGAACCGGGGTTCGTCATTGCCGGATAGGTTGCCGCTGCCATGCCGGTACCCACCATCCAGTTGCCGTCCGGACTGAGACCACCACGCACCGGACGTCGTCCATCACGCCGACTCCGAACTTTCCACCCGAATCTCTCCGCGCCTGCGTACATGCAGTCGATCAAATTCCGCCCTGACCAAGGTTTTCCGCTCTCCGGATCCACTTCGGGTTCGTTCCGAACACGAAGTTCGATCGGGTCGAGGCCACAAGCTACGGCAAGCTCGTCCATCGCTACCTCGACCGCATACATACCCGGAGTCTCGCCCGGGGCACGCATCCAGAACGGGACTGCAACATCGAGGGCTGCAACCCGGTGCGAGGTAGAGCGATTAGGTGTGGCGTACATGATCCGGGTGGCAACAGCAGTCTGTTCCGCGTATTCCTTGATCTTCGACGTTTGCTCGATTACGTCGTGGGACATCGCCGTCAGAAGACCGTGGGAGTTCGCACCGAGGCGCAGGTGCTGAATGGTGGATGTGCGGTATCCGACGATCGCGAACATCTGCTGCCGCGTGAGCGCGAACTTGACAGGTCGCCCCGCCGTCCTGCGGGCAGCAAGAATCGCTAATACGTTGTGCGCGTGAGGTGATCCCTTCGAACCGAACCCTCCGCCGACATGTGGCGCCACGACTCGCATCTGCTCGAGTTCGAGCCCGAACATGGGCGCCAGGGTCTCGCGAACGACATGAACGCCCTGAGTAGAGTCGTACAGGGTGACGCACGCCCGCCCACCCTCGGCGTCGTCCTCCCAGATTGCAATGCAGGCGTGCGGTTCCATCGGATTGTTGTGTTCGAGTGGAGTGGTGTAGGTCTGATCTATCGTCACATCCGCAGCCACGAATGCCGACTCGACATCGCCGTCGGTCGTGTCGGTCGCGAATCCGTTGACGTCCTCCGGGGCGTAGAGGTCGTCGCGATCGGCTCGTAGCTCGGAATCATGAGGGAGTTCGTCGTACTCGACTTGTACCAACCCGGCTGCATGACGGGCTGTCTCGGGTGTTTCGGCAATCACAGCACCGATGAATTGTCCGCGAAAGTGGACGGCTGGGTCCTGGAGTACGGACAGCTCTCGGTCTTCGGTATCCGCCAAGCGTGGGGCATCGAAAACGGTGATCACGGCGACGACACCCTGAAGTGCCTCTGCCAGTTCCGTTTTCATGCTGACGACGCGGCCACGCGCAACCGTCGCCTGGACGGCGTGCAGGTAGGTGGGATTCTCCACGGGATGTTCGAACGCGTAGAGCGCCGTCCCCGTGACCTTCGCGGACCCGTCGAGACGCTCCATCGGATTTCCCAGGTAGCCCGGTTCGATCATCCTCATCACGTCGGCCCTCCGGTGGTGAGTGACCTCAGCACCGAAACCATGACGCCGCGTGTCAGGGGAATCTTGAAAGCATTGCCCGACTGTGGGTTCGCGTTCGCCAACTCGGCATCTGCGGCTTGCACGAACACTTCCTCGGTAGGCGGGGATCCCAGCAAGACCTCTTCCGCCTTGTACGCGCGCCAGGGGCGGTGCGCCACGCCTCCGATGGCGATTCGGGCGCCCGCGACAATACCGTTTTCGAGTTCGATCTCAGCGGCAACCGAAACCAGAGCGAAAGCGAAGGAGGCGCGATCGCGTGTCTTGACGTACGTCGACAGCGCCGCCGGTGCAGGCACGGGCAGCTCCACTGCAACGATCAACTGGTCGGGTTTCAGAACTGTGTCATGTTCCGGTGAATCTCCAGGGAGACGGTAGAATTCGTTGACAGGAATGTTGTGCTCGCCACGGCGGTCCCTTACGACGACCACGGCGTCCAACGCAGCCAGCGCGACCGCCATGTCGGACGGGTGCACGGCGATGCATTTGTCGGAAGCCCCCAGGATTGCGTGGTAGCGCACGTGGCCGCCGACGGCGGAGCAACCAGATCCGGGTTCCCGCTTGTTGCACGGAGTTGTCACGTCCTGGAAGTAGACGCAGCGGGTAGCTTGCATCAGATTGCCGGCTGTTGTCGCGGCATTACGAAGCTGCCCTGAAGCTCCGGCCAGGAGAGCGCGAGCAAGCACCGCGTATCGGCGGCGGATGACGGGGTGGGCTGCGAGATCGCTGTTTCGAACTGTCGCGCCGATGCGGACTCCTCCATCCGGAAGCATCTCCACTCCGGCGAGGGGCAGCCGACTTACATCGATCACCATGCGCGGGTTGGTCACGCCGAGTTTCATACGGTCGACCAGATTCGTACCACCTCCGAGAAAGGCGGCGCCGGGGTTTTCAGTCACCAGGGCCAACGCGCCGTCGACATCCTCGGCGCGTCGGTACTCGAACGGCATCACGACTGCACTACCTGTCGAATCGCTGCGACGATGTTGCCGTACGCAGCACAGCGACAGAGATTCCCGCTCATGCGTTCTCGAATCTCGGCGTCGTCCAGATCCGGGTCAGCATCGAGGTCCTCCGTGACATGACTGGGGTGCCCGGCCTTCACCTCGTCGAGCATCCCCACTGCCGAGCACACCTGTCCCGGGGTGCAGTACCCGCACTGGAGCGCATCCTGGTCGAGAAAGGCTTGTTGTACGGCATGCAGACCGTCGTGGCCCGCCAAACCGTTTGCCGTGGTGATCTGTGCGCCGTCCTGTGCCACTGCGAACGTCAAACACGTAACGGCGCGCCGCCCGTCGAGGAGGATCGTGCACGATCCGCACTGCCCGTGGTCACAACCCTTCTTCGGGGACGTCACGCCGAGGCGATCCCGCAGCGCGTCGAGCAGCGTGGTTCGAGTGTCGACCGTCAGGGTGTGGCTGCTGCCGTCTACCATCAACGTGATCTCGGCATCGATTCGCGAAGACTCCATGACGAGCACCTACCCAGCTCGGGATTACTCAAACGGGTAGCGTCACGATCTGACGAGGCGGCGTTTGCAAGATCGCGACTAGATCGCACTCGTACACACCGCCGCTACACCTCACCCGCTTCGGCAGTATCGCGATCTCCCCCATCTGGGACATGTGCTACTTCGTCATATTGGGGAGGTGGGTCCGATCGGCGGTGGGGACTGGCCACGCGGGCCCGCCCCGCCCCTCCAGGAGGGGTCGATCGTTAGATTTTTTTCTTCGAAATGTCGGAGTGAGGGCGGGTTACCGGCTCATGCTGCGCGTCCGATCTGCAGATTGAGCCAGTCCGAGATCCACTGGATCGCGTTGCGGCCAGCGTTGTCGACGACGAGAGAGTTGTAGTTCTGGTGTGCCCCGGAGGCGAAGAAGGACGCTGCGTCGAGCCCCTCCCCTATCAAGGAGGCAAGGGCGTTGGCTCCTTGTGCACTGGCCATGGCGGTCAACGAATTAGCCAGTGCTGAGAGTTCCAGATTCTGTGTCTGAGCGGAATCGGTGGTCGCGGCCGTCGAGGCCTGTTTGCCGAGCAATGTCGGATCAGTCTTCGTAGCTTTGCCGGCGAGCATGTTGACCGCGACCGTGGCGAGTTCGAGTCCGACTGGGACGAGGCCAGTCATGGTGGCTCCGGCCCCGAGCGGGTCGGGGAGCTGTCCTGGCGGTGGGAGCAGCTTCTCGACTGCGGCCCAAGCGGTTTCCTGCACACGGCCGACGAGGTTTGCCAGGTTGATGACGTCGACGCCTCCCAGGATCGACGCGACGAGCGCGGCGGCCTGCGAGTAGCCGGACGGATCCGGGATTGCCGACAGGACCTGCGAGACCCATTTCAGATCGACGCCGGCGGCCATCTTCACCAACGGCGAGAACTGGTTGTTCAGATCCCCTGCGACCTTGTGGGCACCGTGGGCGTCGAGCGCTGCGACCTTCTGCGGAAGAAGGTTCAGGTTCGCCAGAATCGCAGGCATATCCAGGGAAGTGACACCGGTGGCCACGTTAAGAATTTGGTTGACAACCACCGTGGGCTTGAGCAAGGAGAGGACTCCGGAGGCAGATCCGAGGACGTCACTCGGTGTCGTGGCGAGTGGGGCGATCTGGCGGTCGAGGGTGCCAGCAGCGGTCGACAGGGAGGTCAGGTCCGGAGATGAAGCTGGCAGCGTCGTGGAGCCCTTGCTGGCGAGCGTGCTCGCGGTGTCGGCGATCGCGGTCACTGTCGAGAGCGCACTGCTGAGATCAGATTCTCCGGCCTTGTCTAGAACGTGGCCGGCATTATTTTCGGCTGTTCCGGCGGGAGCTGCAGCGAGCCGCCCCTTCGCCGCAGGATTGGCGGCACCGGAGCCCAGTAGTTCCGCGAGCGGACTGATGGTGTTCGCCAGCGTTCTCGCGCTGGAAGCGACCTTCTCGAGGTCGACTGTGCCGTCCGTCTTCGAGAGTTCACTGGTCAGATTGCCAGTGGCTGTGGCGAGGCTGGGAAGGTCGGCTTGGGAGAAATCCGACGCCAGCGCGGTGGCCAGGTGTGAATTGTCGCCTACCTGGCCGTCAACTCCAGCACTCGGAGCTTTGGTGAGCACCGAACCCAGCGATCCGAGCAGCGGGCTCGAACCTTTTTGGATCGAGCAGTAGAGGTCTTTCGGATCGCAGATCGACGCGACCCGGCCCGACAGCATCCCCATGCCCTGCGGCCGCGGATCGGCGATCCCCTTTCCTGACGGCTTCGGGCCGATGACTGCTTCGCCGTTCGTTCCGGAACCGGGATCGGCGAGAAGCCCGACCGCGAGGACTTGCTCTGCCTTGATGGGGCCGGAGCCGTTGCCGATTTCAGAGGCAAGATCACCTGCGATGTCCGCGCCCTGGGAATAGCCGGTGATGGTGAATTTGGTGTCGGAGCATTTCGTTGCGATCTCGGCGATCACGTCCTTCGCCCTCGTCAAACCATCAGATTTGCTGTCTGCGTAGGTTTTTCCGTTGTCGAAGGCTCGGGCCATGTACGGCAGAGTGTGGACCGGTGCCGCGCTACCGTTCGTGTCCGCGATGCTGTGGGCGATCGGTTTTAGCATACCGACCGGGATCGAGGGATCGGCGTCTTCTGCGGTTTCCCAGGTTCCGGGGATGAACAGGTTGAAAGTCTTCGAGCATCCGTTTGATTGGGCGGACGCGATGCCCGGCGACATCAAAGCGATGGAGGCTGCGACGACTGTTGCCGTCATCAGCATGCATACCGGACGGTGGATGGTCGAACCTAGGAACGGCATGAGAACCTTTCTCTACCAGCGAACACGATGTACCTGTCCGCGCGCGGACAGGCCTGACGCGCCCGATTTCAGGTGAGGGCCGCTATGGTGCTGGACGTATTCACTCCGATCAATGCGCCCTGTGAAGATCTGAGCTGTGCGATGGCCGGGTGATCCTGCGTCTAGCGCGCATCCACGCCCGAGTCGCCGTTCCTGCGAGCTGAGGTGTCCAGTGGGGGCATGTCCGGTGGGCGTTCCCAGCAGCGCTGGGTAAAGATGGATGGGTGAATGCTCCAGCCGAACTGCCCGCCGACTACGCCCAGCTTCTCGACCATCTCAAGTCGCAAGTTCGGCAAGCGCGAGTTCGCGCCACCCGAATCGTCAACACCGAACTGCTCAGCCTGTATTGGGACATAGGGCACGCGATCGTGCAGCGTCAAGAGGCCGAGGGCTGGGGTTCAAAGGTGATCGACAGGCTCGCCGTCGATCTTCGATCGGCCTTTCCCGACATGCGTGGGTTGTCGCGGACCAATCTGAAGTACATGCGGCAGATGGCGAGCATCTGGGGGCGCGATGCAATTGGCCAACAACCTGTTGGCCAATTGCCGTGGGGTCATGTGACGGTATTGCTCGACAAGCTGGATAACCAGTCCGACCGCGACTGGTATGCATCAACGGCTGCTGAACACGGGTGGTCGCGCAATGTGCTGCAAAATCAGATCAACAGCGGTTTACGGCGCAGGATCGGTGCAGCACCGTCGAATTTTCAGGACCATCTTCCGGCCGAGGATTCCGATCTCGCTCAGCAATTGGTGCGTGACCCGTACGTCTTCGATTTTCTCGACATCACCGAACGTGTCGCGGAGCGGGAGCTGGAGTCCGCGCTGATGCGTCGGCTGGAGCAGTTCCTCCTCGAACTGGGACACGGGTTCGCCTTTGTTGGACGCCAGTACCATTTCGAGGTCGGTGATCAGGATTTCTATATCGACTTGCTGTTCTTCAACTGGGTGCAAGCGAGGTTCGTCGTCGTCGAGTTGAAGGTAGGCAGGTTTGAGCCGGAGTATGTCGGGAAGCTCGGCTTCTATGTTTCGTGGATCGACGACAACCTCCGCAACAAGGACATCCACGCCCCGACTGTGGGAATCTTGCTCTGCGCCGGCCGCAACGACAACGTCGTCCGGTATTCACTTGCCGGGACAACTGCACCCCTCGCCGTAGCCGACTACACCTATGAGACTCTCCCCTCCCAGGTTCGCGATCTCGTCCCTACCGACGACGAGATCGCGGCAGCTGTGGAAGCCACTGTCTCCGAACTCGACTCCCAACTGCCCGTCAAACCTGACAACTCCGGCTGAGAGGCGCCATTCGATTCCGAACCTGGCCGACATATCCTCTGGTGCCGAGATCGCTACCGGTGTTTCGCACGAGGGTCTGCGAATGCGATGCCTGGTCCTGCCCGGTGCGTCGAGGGGCAGGGCAGGCGGTTCTATGTCCAGTCGATGTGGACGGATTCGATGGAATCGAAGTGAAATCCGAAAGTGTCGCCGTACTGGTCGAATCCCTTGTTTTCAGGGTAATCCATCGTGGCGTGACGTTCGAGGATGGCAACCACCCGGGCATGATCGTCGTTGGCCAAAGCCATGGCGAGTTCTCGTGTTTCGTCGAGACTGAAGGGGCTGTCGGAGTTCGCGAAATCGAGGGTACGCACTCGATAGTCGTAACCTTCTTCGGAACCGTTGCGGACGGACACTCCCCCGCGGACTCGGATGGTGGCCTTTTTGGGTTGCCCGTCGGGTCGTAGGACGCCGGCGCGGTCCATGATGTCTCGGGCTTTGACGTTTTTGAGTTTCCTTTTCGCGTCAGCGCGCAGTTCGTTCGTTTCGCCGGAACGGTAGCGCGAGACCGCTGATCGTGAACGGCCGATTTTCTTTGCGACAGCGTCGATTCCGCCGAGGCGTTCGATGGCGGCTCGCCGTTGTGCACGTTCGGTGACGTCGGGGTGTGGGATTCGTCCTTGCTGCGCCCAGCGGCGCAGTGTTCGGTCAGAGGGTGGCTTTCTTCCGGCGTCGACAGCTGCTTGCCGTAGGCCTTCTTTGCCGATTTCGGTACGGAGCTGGCGTACGGAGACTTTGCTGGTGAGTCCGGCCAATCCCCCACTTTTGACCGATTTAGATTTTTCGATACCGCTGGTCGCTGCTGTCGAGACGGATACGTTGAGTCCGTCCAAGCCGACGGTCTTCTGTGCGGGTTTGGTTGATCGCGGTTTCGGAAGATGCAGGGCCACTATATGTTTCCTTCATCTTCGTCGGTGAACGCAGCTTTGAGTGCGAGGTTGATCTCGTGGGTGTCGCGTGCGTCGGTCAGCATGACGGTTATGTTTTCGGTGAGCGGGGCGCTCTTTTCCAGAGTCATTTTCCCGAGTGCGTCACTCTCGTCTGCGATGTCGATGCCCGGGGGCAGGGGGTAGACCCAGGAGTCGGTGACGGTGCGCAGTGGCCAACGCCCGGTTTCGCGTGCGATGCGCATCGCGACGCGGCGGCCTCGCCAGCGGCAGTGTGCGATGATCGCTGCTCGCCAGAGCGGTTGGTGGTGGTGTTGCATTTGTTTGGCGGTCCACATGTCGGGGTTGACCATTCGGCCGATGTAACCCTTGTAGCAGGCGCCGATGAACCGTTTCATTGCTGTGTCGCCTGTGTCGACGGCAACTTTGCGGGCTTCTCGCAAGAATTTCGCCCACTTGTCGAGGGCTCGACCCTGTTCGGGGTAGACCCATGCTTCTGCGATGTCGAGGTCGTCGAGTTCTGCGCCGATTCCGCCATCGGCGATGGACGTTTGAAGTGCATCGAGGCTGACGGTGGTGATCCAGGTCTGCACAGGTTGGTCGGCGAGCATGTGTGGGTGAGGCAACGGTAGAGCGGGTGGGAGCGCCAGCATGTCACCCGGTGGGAGGGTTACACGCCAGAGTCCGAACGGGGTTTTCGATTGCCGCGCAGCGTCGAGCGCGTTCTCGCCGCGAAGATGTCGAGGTTTTCCGTAGCCGAATTCGAGCATGCCAGCGGAAGCGAGGTACGCAGCTCGTTGGTCTATCGATACCAGTTGTTTTGCGTCGGAAAGTTCTTCGAGGTCCGGGATGCGGGTCCATCCGACTGCAGGTTCGAGATCTCCGCGGGGTTCGCCGTCCAGCGGTGGGACCGGTCCACCGACAGTGACGACGATTCCTTTACCGCTGCGGGTGCGGTCGCGTTTGATCTTGTCGACGATGGCGGCGCCGGTGCGTGCTGGGGTGGGGCCGGGTAGCACGCCGAGGTGTTGTGCGCACCAGGCGAGTCGGCGTCCCAGTTCCTGCGCAGCGGGGAGGTCGTCGTCGGGGAGGTAGGTTCCGGCGGTGGGTGATCCGAGGATCCCCATGTCCCCCACGCGATTGCCCCATCCGAAGTCTTTGTTCCAGTAGGTCCACACGTAGGGTTCGATGAAAATGTCGACCATGGATGTGAAGTTCCCGGTGGTGCGGGAGAGGTGAACGACGTGGCCGGGTTCTCCGCGGAGTTCCCATCCTGCGGTCAGCATTGGGGTCAGCGTGGCGTGGAGGATCGCGGTGAGTTCTTCGGCAGCGCGGGTGCGGAGGATTTCCATGTCGTCGACGTCGTCTTCGCTGCCTGGGTCGATGATCCATCCGAGCATTTCGCAGGCTTCGATTCCGACTATCCAGATCTGTGCCGGTGCGCCCAGCGGGGTGAGCGTTGCCCATCTGATGAGTTTGTCGAGTTTTTCGATGGAATCGACTGGGCCGGTGAGTGTGTGGCCAGATGGTGTGTAGGTGCCGGCTGCTGTGACAATGACGGCGTGGCCGTCTGCTGCCTCGCTGGCGGGAGGAAGGGCGGCCGGTTCGGTTGCGTCGAGTTCTGGCGCCTGGGTGGGTTCCGTTTCCATTTCGTTGGAGCGCTCATCCGGAGGGGCGACGATGTCGTCGGTCCAGGGGTGCTCCGCAACCCCGGAATCCGTTTCGAGACAAGCGGTGTCGTCAACGTCGAACAGAGAAGGCTGATCGGGTTCGGGAACTTCGTCCGAACGAGTAGCGGATTCTGGTGGCTCGAGCTCGAATAGCGTGAACTGCTCCCCTTTCTTCAGCGCCATGTTTCATCCTTTCCGTTCACTGTCGTCATCATTCGAGATCGAAGGCGGCGCGCACGGCTATGGACAGCGATTCCTCTTGCGCTGGAAGAAGATAACCGATGATGTTGCCGAGTGCACTGACGGGAATGGTGGTGATGTGGTCGCAACTGACCACCGCGTCGGCGGATAGTCCGTTAGCGACGCTGACGGACACCTCAGTGGACAGTCCTCGGATCTCGCCGGTGATGGGCGCTACCGTGACGGTCCCGAGGTGTGGACGGACCATCTCTCGGGTGAGTACGAGGACCGGCCGAACTGTGTCGAGCTTGGCTTCGTGAATTGGTCGCATCAGGTCGAGCCTGTTGGCTGTCGATTCACGGCGTGGTGAGCGAGGGGGCTCAAATCATGTTCGGATGTTGCGGCCGAGAGGATCTCCGCGTCTCGTGCGGCTATCTGACGGCGACGCTCCCGTTCGAGAGCGCGCAACACTAGTGAGGCTCGCGAGGCGGCGCGATGTTCCCTGACTTCGTCGTCGAGAAATTCCACGATCTCGTCCGGTAGTCGTACCGCGATCTGCGTGCTCATATGCTGATGGTACCGAAGTGGGATTCGTTTTGGTACCACCATCGCGTGCGAGTTCTGGAACCGATCATTTCAACGGGAGGCAAGGGCCGATGAAGTACTCAGCGGCCCCGACGCGGCACATCTTGCCACGCACACGGTTTCCGCTGTCTTCATCGGTCGATCTCTATCTGGTGTTCTTCAGTCTCAGTGACGGTCCCATCGATGGTTACGTCTCCACGTCGGTACGGCTCGGATCGCTGAAATATTCGCTATGAGACAAAGCACTTCGGGGATTCGACTCTCGATGTCAGGCACTTTGTCACTCCTCTCGACGACGCGACTGCCTCGCTACGGTCGAGGAATTAGCAGTACACCGTGCACACGGTTGGCGACGTCACCGCGAGGATTGAGTCCGATTCCTCTCCCCTACTCACGACCTCGCCAGCGCGCGGACTACGCATCTGAAATCAAATACGCGTTCACTAAGTCGTCGATGCGTGAAGTGAAATCTCCAGGGTCGCCCAGTACCTGTATGACTTGAACTGCGCCGATAAATCCCGCGCACAGATTCGCTGCCAGGCGCTGGGCGGCAGAGGCGGGAAGCTGTCCGTCTGCGATCGCAGTATCGACGAGTCGGCTAACGAGTTCCACCCACTCACGGAAGCGGGTGGGGCGGTATCGAGACCTGCTTCTGTGGTGAGCCTGAGGCCGGCTCGGGCCAGGGCATCGTCGGCTATAAGCGCCGCTGAACCGTTGAAGAATGCAGCCAACTTCTCGATCGCTGGTATTGCTGATTCATCGGTTGTTTGTCGGATTCCGCCGAGCGCGGTCAACCAGTGGTTGATGAGTTCTCTCGCGATCGTTTCCTTGGAGTCGAAGTGGAAGTACACGGCTCCTTTCGTGGAGGCAGCCTCCGCAACGATGTCGTTCATGGAGGTAGCGGCGTACCCATCGATCGAGAATGAGCGTGCAGCTGCCTTGAGGATCTTGGCCTTCGTCTCGTGCGCTCGCTGTTGTCGGGGTCGCTGGCGCGGTTCGGGCGGAACGATCAAGTGGTGTCGGTCGTCTGGGTCGGTCAATGCGGGTTCCTTACCTGCAGTCTGTGGGCACTCTGCTGTGGTCAACCCCTCCATGATGATGCAATTCCTGGCGCTCGGGAACCTTGGCGTTGGCGGGTTGCGGCGCTGCTCACGTTGTAGTGACGAGTTGGTCGGTGAAGTGAACATCGGAGGCTCGCATGTCGATGAGCGGCGGGTTGTCGAAGCCAGCTGCTCGGGCCGCGGTATCGAACTTTTCGTATCGGCGCCACGAGGTCGATGTTGCAACGGGAGGGTTGGACGTCTGGGCGATCAGCTCCCAGGTGAGAGTCGGGTCTGCAAGCTTGCGTCGTGCGGTGTCCTTGACAGCGTCGGGCAGGTCCGATGTGGCAATGAACCATTCGAGTTCGGCGTGCGCCACCGCCTCTGCGTTCGACGGCTCCGGGTCCACTGAAGACCCCGTTTGTTCGGAGGGGCTCGGATGCGGAGCGCTTTCCGGCGCGTCATGCGTTTCTACGACGCCTAAAGAAGGCTGGGCTCCTACGGCTGTTTCGTTGCACATGACGACGCTTTGCGTAGCGACCGTACCCACACCTGCGGCAGCATTGTCGATCTCGATCTTGTAGTCGGAATATGCAATACCCGTTGCTTTGATCAGGATTCCCAGACCGTGCGTGAAGGCGAGTACGAGCACCGGCGGAATGACCGCGATCATGGCAGCAACGGCCGGGTCGAGAGGCGTGTAGCCGATACTCTGACCTGCCGCAACGGCCTGTTGCGCAACTGTTGCGGAGTGGAACGCATGGTAGGCGTTCCCGAGGATGCTGATCGCGACCACCGCAACAGCAACAGCAACGTAGAAGTACTTGTCGCGTCGATGCATCTTCAGTTTGCTCAGAATGACGATGGCGACGGTGGATCCGAAGATTGCACTGTCAACGATGACGGGAAAGATCCATGCGAGGTTTTCGGGGATGGTTCCTTGGCGCGCGAGGTCTCGTTGGACCGCGAAGGAGAGGACAAATGCGCCTGCGGTGATCCCGATTGCGATGAAAATCGCGATGAGAAGTGCGGCGATCAGTGCTCCAAGCTGGATCCGCGCTGCGCGCAGACTAAAATCACCCATGATCGGGTTTTCCTTCCTACAAGGGGTGTTCTCGGTCTGGAGTCCCGCTGGTTGCCGCCGGCGGGACTCCTCCTGGTTTCGGAAGATTTCTTCTGGTTGTCCTCCTGCGTTTCGTCCGTTTTGCGTGCGGTGAGGGTTGACAGCGATTTCTAGCGGTCGTATCCGAGAGTCGACTGATGTTTTTTGCGTCGCGCTCAAAGCACGTCGGCGATGTCGTTCCAGCTGCGTGCCTGTTGATCTGAGAGTGACGTGGGGTGGTCTGCAATTTTGCGTGAGAATTGCGTGACTGCAGCGGATTGTTCACGCAATTTGCTCCAGGCTTTGCGCTGCCAAGGCTTCTAAGTTCTACAGAACGGACAGTCAGCAGATGAGAGGGACATGGCATTGCGCGCGCAGCAAGGACTTCCCGCCCCGGCGGTTCACCTCCCGCCCGCACCCGACAGCCGTTCTCAATATCGAGGTCCTTGGAATGTCCCCCACATATGCCTACTCGGCTGTCGTGCCAGGCGCCTCTAATTAGGTCTTCCAGCCGAAACACAAGATGCCCTCGCCCGGGGGCCGAACTCCACAATCAAGAATTAAGACAATCCATCATGCGTGCACGCAGTGCATGCCATGCACGCGGGTCCCTTATAGTCCTCTGGCCTTCAAGTATTCGTCAAGCGCGGCCTCGGTCATCGATGCCTCGCTGATTTCGCGATCGCCAGTCTCGTACCGCAATTTGTCGACGCCGCGCCGGAGGCGATCCTTGGTCGATGGTTTGATGCGCGTGTTGTGGGTCATCGACAGCTTCTCCTCCTCATCTTTGCGGGCGCTGAGATCCGCTGAAGGCGATGGTGGCGTAGCTGCAGGTGCCGCGGGGGTCGCGTCTCCCCTGGGCGGACGTTCCGGGATGAGTTCAGCCGGATGTGTCTTACGAATGGCAGGTTCCCGCTTCACGCTCATGCCGGGGCTCCGATCACGATGGGCAACTCAGCGAGCAAGTCACTGTAGGCAAGTTGCAGCGTCAATGCTTTCCCACCCTTGAACTGGTGAATCGGAGTGCGATTCGAGTGCGCGTCCTGGCGGGCCGCGAGTTCCGGGATCGATGTCTTGGCGACGAGTGAGCCGTAGGTTTCCCGTAGCTCGCTCTCTCTGAACTCGTGTTCGCCGGTAGACCGTTTACGACTGATCACGATCTTGTCGAATTCCAGCTTCGGATTCGCCCGTTTACGAACGGTGTCGATTGTCTCTTCGAGCTTCTGAACGCCACCGACACTGTCGATTGTGGGTTCAGTGATGGCGACAACGCCATCTGCTGCAATAAGAACCGCGAACAGCACCTTGCCCATATTGGGAGGGCAGTCGAAAAGCACGGCGTCATAAGGAGAAAGGTCGAGCCCTTCGAACGCAACGTCTAGGCGAAACACCAGGTCATTCGACCCATCCGACTCGATTTTGCCGAGCTCTTCGTCTGCGGGAATGAGGTCGACGCCATCCCATGGGGTGGCAATGATCGCCTCGGCTGCAATGCCTTCTCTGGTCTGGTTCATGAGGTGGTAGGCCGTCATCATGCCCTCTTCGAGAGTGACGCCGAGGCCGCCGGTCGTATTGCCCTGTTGGTCCATGTCGACGACAAGTACTTTTCCGCCGACCGCGGTGATGGCGCTGGCAAGCCCGAGAGTGGAGGCCGTCTTGCCTACGCCACCCTTCTGGTTGCCGAGTGCGATTTTGCGTGGCTGCATTGCGGACCTTTCATCGAGGGCGTTGACATTTGCGAGGCGTGCATTGCGTGTAAACCACGCGCTGCATGCAATATGTGCATTGCTTGCTGTGTGCGCAATCCACGCTGTACGTGGGCTGCATGCAGACTGTGCGTGACGGGCAATCCGAGCTCTGCATGCATTGCGCGCTAAGTCTGCTCCACTCGCTAAACACGCACACTGTGCATTACGTGCGCGCGTAGCATAACACGCATGTCATGCGTGACGTACAAGCCTCGCACTCTGCGCGTGTCATGCACGAATTGCATCAAGTGCAACCCTTGCGTTCAGCGCGTGCAATGCTCATCACGCGTTCACCGCAACCCATGCACGCCATGCGCGACATGCTACCCATGCCTCGCTAGCAAACCCCGCATGCTTTGCACACATTGCGTACCTCGCTAGCCAAGCACTGATCACATACAACGCATGGCGTGCTCTGCACGCACCGCTAGCGGTGCTACCTCCGCACGCACGCGTTGCTCTGCATGCAAACCATATAACGCTCGCAGCGCACGCAGGGCACGCATGACGCGGTATGCAAGGATTGCACGCATGCCATGCACTGCTAGCAGGACATGCCTTGCATGCACCGCACGTCTTTCACTTCTGCATGCAATGCATGCTGTGCATACAGACCACGCATTGCGTGGACGCGCAAAATAGCAGGTCAATGCACTCATTGCCATCGAACGAATCGAAAAACATCTGCCGTGAGTGTCACACACCGTTGCAAAAGGTCGACCGACCAAGAGCAGCTTGGCTGCCACGATCACCCGGTAGCGAGGCGTTCCAGACACGAATCGAAACGTGTGACAGTCCTTCTCGATCAGATTGTCAAGGAAGTCGAAGGGACGCTATTGGGCAGCCAACTGACTAAAGGCGGAAATATAGGGTTCAGCAATCTCCGCTGTGCGCACAGAACAAATTGCTCAACCGTCGCGAGCGGTCCTGCCCAGCCATCCGCCGATGCACCGCCCTTGCGGGATGGAAGGAACGCGCCAACCTTGCGAGGCGGGCAAGACAGCCTGCCACTTCAGAAACTTTCTGATGTTCGCACCGGGGGCACTTCAATAGAACCCTGTACCCCTTTGAAGGCCAGAACATATTTCATTCCATCGGGGTCCGAACATCCAGGGCAGAAGGAAGGACTCACGTGAACCGCACGGATGGTGAAAAAACTGAGACATGCGTGGGACGAACAACCGCACTGATCGAGGGGAGGGGGTTCCAATTCTATTGAGAGATACAGCCGACTGACTGCCAGTCGGGGTGCTCATCTAACTCACGAACAACATTGCGGAATCATCTCAGGACACAGCGGGGGCCCGCGGTGAAACGAAAATTCTGCGCGAAAGGTCGGTCGCGGTGTGAACCCGGACGTGTAAGGGAAGGGACGTGTGGAGATCCGGATCAGTCGAAGTTCGGCCGCGACGGAATGACCGAAGCGAGTCCGAGCAGGCACTAACTTTACGTCACAGTGACGCAATTAGGCTTGGGGACGGGGTGGGAAGAATCAGTTCCGTTAGGCTTGATTTCGCCGCTTTGCGAGCAGAAGTTTCGGGTGGGTGGGCACATTTCGAATACAGCGACGCATGAATCGCAACGCCGAAACACACGCACTTCTCGACCGAGTGGGGAGGGGATGGAGACAGCTTCCCGTCTACAAGTATCCCGTGCACGATGCCGGCGCTGCCGTGCCGACGGCTACGAACGACGCAAGGTGGCCCACCGTTTCACGCAACAGCGCTGCCATACATGCAATGCATGCCTTGCAACGCACGCATTGCATGTATGGCATGCGCGACCAGGATGCCTCGCAAAGCATGCGTCACACGCAGTGATCGCACCATGCTTCTCTGCACAAAAAGCCGTTTACCTGCGCAAATAAAGATGCTCAGTCAGGTACATGTCTCGGAGAGATAGACCGATAGACGATCCGAATACCTACGGGCGCGTCTGCATTGGAGGAAACGGCAGTCGTTTCAATCCCTCTCGGATGTTGAACCCGTACCAGCGCGGCGTTCTTCAAGCGCAGAGAAGCTGACCGCCGGCCCGCCATTGACTGGCTCGGGCGGGGTCAGTTCTCCGAAAATGGCTGTGGAGCTCCGCGTATTAGATCAAAATGTTGTCCTCCGGGTTCTTTGTGTCCCGATCAACGTCGCCATGAGTATTTACACCTGTGGCGATCAGGGTGCTGTGCCACGGATCGCCACACTTCTCGGCAACGCTTGTCGATCATCGTGAGGCGTGTTTTTCGGACGTGTATTGCTTGGCCGGATTGGGGCCAGTAAAGCCTCAATGCTGCTGCGTGCATGTCAGGTGTGCCCGAATGCTGGCTAGGATCTTGGCGCGGTGCTCCGGGTTCGCTGCCATTTTCGTACGTTGAACATGTGAGCTTTCAAGTAATTCTTGTTCCCTCTTTCGCGCCAGGTCGGCCGATTTACGCTGTTCACTGGGCGATTCTCCGGTCCAGTCGATCCCATCGAGCCTGCGTCTGAGGTATGCCAACGGTGAGATCAGGCTTGATCTTGTTGGCCAGATCCACCCCCGGTCTGCTGTGTCTCGGGAAAGCGTCTGTGCGATGTCACGTCCTGTCCATCGCGTCGTATCGATCTTGACATCGCGGAGAAGATCACAGATCGCCCCGATATGTCCGGTCGGTCTGAGAGCCGGCGCATGGTTGACGAGTTCGGCTGCAGTCCTCTGAAGTGCCAGAGGCCGCGGTGTGATCCGAGAAGTGCTTCGTTTTTTTGTTGTGAGCTGGGCTCGCGCGTGCGCGCGTTGGTGAGTTCTTCCTAACGGAAGAACTTCAAAAGATAAAAAACCAACACTAGATAGGGTGTCAGTTCCTATCGGCCCTGGTCGACTGCTGTGGGGCTGATAGACGCGATTGACGTCGGGCCTCAGAGAGTTGTGAGCTCTGTGGCGGGTTGCTCTTTCAGAGGCGCGAGACGGCCGCGTCTTGGCGAGTTTGCGGTGAGGTGTGGTTGCCACGATTGTTCGAGGGGATGACAGTGACCATGTCGATGCAGCGCGGTGCTGTTGACCCCCGTGATGGGCTTCAGCAGCCAGAAATTCCAGGGTTTTGAGGTTCCGTCCCCGGACGTGTTCGATGCCCATTCCCAGCGCGATGAGCACTCGCCTGGCGCGATTGACAGAGGATTCGCTGACTTTGGCCCGGGCAGCGATCGTTGATTTCGCTGCGGAGACCCCGCGGCCGGTGTGGGATTCGGCGAAATGTGCGTGAGCTTGAGCCACTGCGTAAGCCTTGTCGGGCTTGATCAGGTTGCGCGCGCACAACGCCTTGCCGGCCGGGCTGGTGGTGTGATGGCGGAATTGGCGGAGCCATTCCCTGCGTGATGTCCACACTGGAACGCGTGCTTGTTCCGTTGGTTCGACAGGTAGGGACCAAGAGCGTCCACGCTGGCAAGTGGACTCGTTGAGTTGCCGTGTAGCGGATTCGAGGCGCGCGATACGTGAGAGAGCATCGTCGACTGCCGCTTGCCATTCGTCGACTTCTGTCGATTGAGGAACAGCGGATTGGGTGCCGATGCGCGACACGCCGAAGGTTGGTGATATGGAATGAGTTGGGCTGTATTCAGGGTATGCGCTACCCTGAGACATACCTGCCATAGGTAAGTCCCTTCCAGGGGATGCAGTACGAGCAGAGAAAGCGCTAACTTTCGAAGCTCACCTCTCGAGAATGTTCGAGAACAGATGTCGGAGAACCTGCCAGTTCTCAGTCGACGTCAAGGACCTGCCAGTCCTTATTTCGCCGCGATGCGGTCCGCTCCCAATCACCCCCTTCGGGGGCCTTTGTGCTTTTCAAGAGGTCTGCGCTGTTTAGTT
This sequence comes from Rhodococcus sp. IC4_135, assembly GCF_011602025.1. Taxonomy (NCBI): domain Bacteria; kingdom Bacillati; phylum Actinomycetota; class Actinomycetes; order Mycobacteriales; family Nocardiaceae; genus Rhodococcus; species Rhodococcus sp. IC4_135. The sequence goes on along the minus strand of NZ_JAAOLG010000034.1, from coordinate 2,974 downwards.
AGGTATCGGGGCACTTCGTTCGTTGTCGGCTAGGGGCGGCCTCCCTGTCTGCGGGTCCGCTGTACGCGCGTCACGGCCGCGGTTGTTCGGAAGGTCTGTTCGATCCGGCGGCCGCACATCGGTACCACTATGGGTACGGTGCTGGCTTGCTCGGATGGGACATTCGGGACGCAGAAGTGTGATCCGAGCGCCGCGAAAGCCGAAATGTGATCTGGACGTGCCAAAAATGACACCGCGAATACGTCCGCGAGTATGGCGGAATTGCGTTTCTGCGATATCATCGAGTAAGCACCGCCTCTTCCTTTCGAGGTAGTGGTGGTCACCGCCTCTTCCTTCACTGGGTTAGTGGTGGTCAGGGAGCTGGGAAGCTCTCACAACCGCATAAACGGACAGCCCCCGATGCCGCCAAGCCCTGGGGGTTGTTCGCTGTCTAGGGGTAGTTCATGCGCCGACCGCAAGCTGCTCGATGCGGCGCAGTGATCCAGCGGCCTCGACCTCAAGCAGTCTCAGCTGGTCCGGATGCAGTTTGTCGATGATGTAGTCCGGTATGTCCAGTCCATGGGTGATGGCCAGTATGAGCACGGAGTAATCCCCAGCAGGGATTCCGAGTTCGGCGGCCCGATCCTCGTACACCTTGTGCTGCTTGAGGGGAGCACGAGTCGCGATGTGTCCGCGAGGTCCCTTGTTGTGCTGTGCCATGAGGAAAGACTAGAACCAATCTGTAACTGATACGGGTAGGCGCGCTTGTTCGGTGTGTCGCGTGTGGTTGATGTTGCCATGGAGTTCTGAGGGATTTTGCGGCGGCCCGCCTCACAGGCCGCCGCCGGCCCGACCAGGGAGGGGCTTGACGGACCACCTCTGCGGCTTCGCTGAAGGTGGAGTTTGGGTGCGTTGGCGGTCGGCGGTTCGATGATGGGTCTAGCGTCGGAATCGGGTTGGATTCTTCGGGAACGAATGGAGATGCTTGGCTCTCATGCTGTCAGACGCCGGGGAGGTTCATGTGCGACTGAACGCGGGGGAGGGGTTATGTAACCCGCGTGTTGGACGGCGCTTCCGCAGACTGCTGCCGTGTGTCGTGGAGATGGATGGAGACGGGGGTCTGTGGACAGTCGATGGTGCGTCTGCGAGCTCGATGGCTCGGGTCACGTGTCGAGAGGAGCACCTGAAAGATCCGGAAAGGCACCTTAACCTGTCAGCTGCCGAACGTAGGTTTCCAGCGGGGAGGGTTTGTGCCTTCGTGTTCGCCTGCGAATCGTGAGGGACTTCGGTTGGGGGAGGTCGATCCGCGTATATTGTCACGCGGAATGCTCTTTATCGCAGTTGCGCAGAGGATTTCGTTCACCGGATTCGAACATTAGAGTCGTGCGTCGTTCGACTTCCGTGAGTACATTGCTCGGATCGACGTATTGACGGTGCGCTGTTCGCGCACTCGAAGGAATGCTTCGCATTCCGTCAACATTCGTTTCTCAGGACTCAAAGGTTCCACAACGCCAACAGTTCGGCCCGAAGACTGAGCGAGCGAACGTAGTGGTTGGACCGCAGTTGTGCGCTGGGGTGCCCGACCTCGACGAGATACCTCTCGGTGTCTGCCACAGGAAGCGGTAGCAGGTCGTTGCGAACGCGGAGAAAGAACTGAAAATGACTGGGGGAATCCGGTATTCGATCCTGGTTGGATATCACGACAGCGGGTGGCAATAACAATTCGTTGTCCGTGGAGACGCGGATGACGACGTCCCCACGTGCCATGCTGCTTGGTTTTCCGAGTCTGAGTGTTTCGAGTCGATATCTCACGCTCGGATTGACCGAAAGATGCTTCGTTGAAGTCTGTTTCACAGGTGCGATGCGCACGGAGGGACGGGTTTCGTGATCGCTGACTTGCCTGATAAATACTCGGTTGGTCGGAGCAAGAGGAAAGTCGTTGTCAAGGTTCTGCATTCGGCCAGTGATGCCAGGTATGGGTACGGCACGCCCGATCGCCCATTCGCGCGCGGCGTTGTCGATGAATATTTGGTCTACAGCAGTGGTTTCGTCGATATTGTTGATGAACGCGCGACTGTCGGCAACCACTTGGGGGTCATCGGAAATGACGACCGCTTCATGGGTGAATGTGGAATTTTCGGAAGCATTCGGCGAGCCGATTACAGCTCGTTGGTTCGTCACGATGACCTTGGCGTGCAGTGTTGACGACGACAGGATGCGAACGCCCTTGCTGAGGTAGTGCGCAAGAACGGCAGGTGAAGTGGCGTGGGCGCGGATCGCCGCGGTAGAAGCATTGACGATCAGAAGGTCTCCACTGCGAAGTGGAAGTAGTTCGGGCGCAGGGTGTCCGAGATAGGGGACAGCGGCATAGCGTGGGCCTCGCGTGCGGATCGCGCGAGTGATGTGTGGCCACGGGTTCGGTCCGTGGAAGCTGGTCCCCATAGCCTAGAACGGTAGCGCGAATCGGGCCCGATTTCTGGCGCCTGCGTGAAAGCTGCCGTTGTTCTGCGTCGTCTCCGGAGCAAAAGAAACTTCCGGATATCTGTGATCTGTCGTGGAGGTCGAAGAATGTTGTAGTGATCAACCCTGCCGGGTCAGACGGCGTTAAACCCCAGTGCGACTGCAGCGCTGTCGATTCGGCGTGCGATTTCAATACGGGACGGTGGCAGTAATGGTGCCGGACGGGTGGGAAGGGTCTGCTGCTTGTTCGAGCAGCGCCCCGCACAGTGCACCGGGAAATTTACCGCGGTACGCGATGCCGCGGGGGTGAGGGCGGGCGTGGTGGATCGTGCGGGCCCATGCCTGGAGGGGCGTGTAGGCCTGAGATCGTAGGCGCTCGCCGTGTGGATATCGGGTGGCTGATGTAGTGTGAGGTTCCCCCCAGGTAGTGGACACCGAGATAGCGGGATCACCGGTCCCGCTGGGAGGATGTTCACATGTCGCGGAAGCGTCGGTCGTTCACGACCGAGTACAAGGTCGATGCAGCGCATCGAGT
>NZ_JAAOLG010000033.1:0-48764 GCF_011602025.1 Rhodococcus sp. IC4_135 | reverse complement strand
TAGCGAAGGGGAAACGCCCGGTCCCATTCCGAACCCGGAAGCTAAGCCCTTCAGCGCCGATGGTACTGCACTCGACAGGGTGTGGGAGAGTAGGACACCGCCGAACACACTGTAAGAGAAGCCCCCCCAACCAGTCATGGTTGGGGGGCTTTCTCATACCCAAAACACACCCCGACCGCGAGCGAACGGTACCTCCGTCGCCTCAGATCGACCCAACGCACCGTTCACACCACCAGGGGCAGGGTACTGCCGGCACCGTCACGGCCGGCGCACCACCCCCGACGTCGAGCGAACGGTACATCCGTCGCCTCAGATCGACCGAACGTACCGTTCACACGATCAGGGCAGGGCAAAGGCAGCGCAAAGGCAGACGGGGTGAGGAAGATGCCGGCGCCGAAGCACGTAGCGACTTATTAGCCAAGGTACAGATTGTGAACCCCCTCATAAGTTCGAAGTACTCTCCGATTTTGTGCCTTTGTCCCTAGCACTTTGGCCTAGGCTGAGTGACATGGTGGGGTTGAGCAGCTCGAGGGTGTCGCATTTGCGACTCGTTCCGACGGAACCGGAAGAACTGCAAAGGTTTGTTCAAGAAGTTGGCGGAGAGCGTGGGGGCTTTCCGTTTGCGCGCTCGTTGCGTTCGCAGCGGCGCTCGGTTCCAGCGCAGTACGCGATACGTATCAGTGTCGACAATGTTTCCACTCAGATCTGGCGACGAATTCTCGTCACTTCAGATCTGAATCTGGATGACCTGCATTCCGTGGTCCAACAAGCAATGGGGTGGAGTGACCTCCATTCGCACGCCTGGTCCAAGTCCGGGAGGAGATTTCCGGGTGAGGTCGAAGAGTATGTGGCGTCCGGAAGCAACGCAGAACAGCGCCGCCCCGGTCGAGTGGCGGTCGTGGAGTCCGCGGTACGCCTGGACGAGGTCATGGTCTTGCCAGGTGATGAGCTCAGCTATCGCTATGGGCGTTACGGGAATTGGCGCCACACACTGACTCTCGAATCTTCGGACCGACTGCCCGACGGTTTTCAAGTTGTGTGCGCCGCGGGTCGCGGCGCATGTCCTCCGGAAGAATGCGTCGGGCCTGACGAGTACGAGCAGCTCCTCGGTGTCCTCGCTTCGGAGAAGCTGCGCTCCCACGAGTGGACCCTCGAATGGCCGCAAACTGAATTCGAGCCGACACGATTCGAGATCGCCGAGGTCAACGGTCGCCTGTCCGACAGGCGTACATCTCGACCGGACGAGATCGTTGCGCCGTACGACGTTGCAAAGCTCGTCGAATGCCTGGAACCCGCGCGAGTCCCGGAATTGCACGCGGTTCTGGACCGAGCCGGCATCGAAGATCGGTCGGCAGTCGGAAAGCTGATCCACCTCGAAGCCGGCCACCGCCTTCAGGCGGTCCTGACGCTGATCGGTGTCGAAGGGATCGAGGCGGATGATTTCTTCACGACCGTCGACGCGATGCTCGACGAACCTGAACTGGGACCTGTCAATCTCCCCAAAGGGCGATCACTCTTCGCGGTACTCAAGAGGTTTGGCCTGGTGCGAAAGCACAAAGGGCAGATTGTTCTGACGAAGCGGGGACAGTCAGCTCAGCGGGACGCGTCGATGATGTGGTCGGTAATCGTCGAAGGGGTTCCGGTTGCGCCGGGTGGCTCGCAGCGGGCGGTGGAGCTCCTTGCACTCCTCGCAGTTGCGGCTGGCATGTCGCCGTCAGATCGTCATCGCTTCGTCTCGCGAGCGCTCGAGCCGATTCGCGCGTCGAGCATCCTGATGTCTGGAGCTCAGACCTCCAAACGTGACACATCGGGGAGCACTGTAGAGGTGCTTGGTTTGATCGGGGCTACGGGCTACGAGCTGGGGAAGTTCGGCACCAAAGCGGACTCGTCCTGGGCTCCCTATCTCGCGAGGGCGATTCTGCAGCGTTAGCTCGAGCACGGACCCAGACAACTGAAACGGGGTTCGATCCGGAAATGCCGGATCGAACCCCGTTTCGCGTACCGATAGAGATCAGATGTTGACGCCGTAGTCGCGGGCGATACCGGCGAGTCCGGATGCGTATCCCTGTCCGACTGCGCGGAACTTCCACTCGCCGTTGTGGCGGTAGAGCTCACCGAAAAGCATGGCGGTCTCGGTGGAAGCGTCTTCCGAGAGGTCGTAGCGTGCCAGCTCGGAGCCATTCGACAGATCTACGACGCGGATGTAGGCGTTGGTGACCTGCCCGAAGGACTGGAGCCGGGCGTCCGCGTCGTGAATCGAGACGGGGAAGAAGATGTTGGTGACGTTGGGCGGTACAGCCGGGAGGTCGACGTTGATGACCTCGTCGTCGCCGTCACCTTCACCGGTGAGGTTGTCGCCGGTGTGCTCGATGGATCCGTCGGGCGAGCGAAGGTTGTTGTAGAAGACGAAGTGCAGGTCGGAAAGCACCTTGCGTTCCGGGCCGGTGACCAACGCGCTGGCGTCGAGGTCGAAGTCGGCACCACTGGTACTGCGTGCATCCCAGCCGAGACCGACTGCGACCTTGGTGAGGTTGGGTGCGGCCTTCGACAGAGATACGTTGCCGCCCTTGGCAAGTGTGACGCCCATTCAGGTTCCTCTCGTTCGAACGAAGTGAATTTCTTCGTTCGGGAGTTCTGTGTTGTCCGTTCTCGACTCACATTACCGTGAGCGGGTAGGTGCGGTTCGACCGAATAGCTATCTCACTCGAACAGCGCGCGAAGATCCTCGGCGTCGAGTCCGGTGCCGAGCGTCCCTTCGGCGTCCATGACATTCGAGAACAATGCCGACTTTTTCGCTTTGAGTGCCATGACCTTCTCTTCGATCGTGTCTTTGGCAATGAGACGGTAGACCATGACGTTTCGCGTCTGCCCGATGCGGTGAGTGCGATCGACCGCTTGTGCTTCGGCGGCTGGGTTCCACCAGGGATCGAGGATGAAGCAGTAGTCGGCCTCGGTGAGATTGAGACCGAAGCCACCAGCCTTGAGGCTGATCAGAAAGACGGGCATTGCGCCAGACTTGAACTCCTCCAGGACTTCACCGCGATTGCGCGTCGAACCGTCGAGGTAGCTGTAGGGGATGCTCTCTGCGTCGAGTCGGGCGCGCACCGAACCGAGGAATCCGGTGAACTGACTGAAGATCAACGCACGGTGCCCGCCGGCGATGACGTCGTCCAATTGCTCGACGAGAGCGTCGACCTTGGCCGACGGGACGGGTCCGTTTTCCTCGTCGACCAGCGAGACGTCGAGGCTGAGTTGGCGTAGCAGCGTCAGCGATTGCAGGATCGTGAATCGGTTCTTGTCGACGTCGTCCAGCAATCCGAGAATCTTCTGCCGTTCGCGTTGTAGGTGAGTGTCGTAGATTGCACGATGACTCGGATGCAACTCGATCTCGAGTATCTGCTCCTGCTTCGGCGGCAAGTCTGCGGCCACCTGTTCCTTGGTGCGCCGAACCATCAGCGGTTTGACGCGCCGTCGAAGTTGCGCCAATCGCTCTGTGTCGCCTCCCTTTTCGATGGGGTTGCGGTAGAGGTCGGTGAAGGTGGTGGGACTGGGGAACAGTCCGGGTGCAGTGATCGCGAGGAGCGACCACAACTCCATGAGATTGTTCTCCATGGGAGTTCCGGTGATCGCGAGTTTGAAAGGTGCGTCCACCGCTCGCGCGCACCGGTGGACTTTGGACTTGTGGTTCTTGGCGAATTGGGCTTCGTCGAGTACCAGTCCGGACCAGAGGACTGCGGAATACGCCTCGTTGTCGAGGCGAAAGAGTGCGTACGACGTCACGACGATGTCTGCCCCGTCGACGAGTGTTGCCAGGTCGGTTCTTCTGCGCCGCAGAGTATCCGTGATGACAGCGGCGTGGAGGGTTGGTGCGAACTTGGCCACCTCGGATTTCCAATTGGAGACCACGCTGGTGGGAGCAACGATCAGAAAGGGCGGCGCCGCTGGATTCGATTGCCGTGCAGCGCAGATCATTGCGAGGGTTTGCAGGGTTTTGCCCAGGCCCATGTCGTCGGCGAGTATGCCGCCCAAGCTGTGCTGCCGGAGGAAGTTGAGCCAGCGGAAACCGTCGACCTGATAGGGACGCAGTGTTGCCGTCAAGGTGTCGGGGACTTCGACGGGATCGATCCCGGAACTGTCGAGCAATCCTGCGATCTGCTTCTTCCATGCTGCTGCTTGATGTTCGACTCTTCCCAGTGTGGTCAATTCATCCCACAGCCCGGCTTGAAACTTGCTGATCGCAAGTTTGCCGGTTGGGCGATCGAGCAGTGACCGCGCTTCGGTGATGAGTCGGTGTAGACCGAGAAGGTCAGGTGCGTCGAGTCGGAAGAAGGCGCCGTCCGGTAGCAGGATGTGGGTCTCACCCTTGCTCAGAGCGGAGAACAGTGTTGTGAACGGAACACTTTGTCCCGCAACGTCGACGGTGACATCGAGGTCGAACCAGTCGGATCCGCTGTTCCCGTCGGGGGCTGACGTGCTGAGACCGATTACGACAGCGTCGTCTGCAGAACGATAGTCGGCCGGCGTGCCCGCGACGGTGAGGTCGACGGCGGCGTTCGCGTCGAGTTGGGGGAGGAGGTCGAGTGTGAACTGCATGGAATCGAGACCGGTCAGCGTTCCCGCGAGAGTGGCCTTCGCCCCGGCCGCACCGAGGCTCTTGGCGATGGCATCTTCGGCCACGTGATTGCGGACCTCGGACTCGTCGGTGGATGTATCCGCGGTAGAAATGATCAGTTCGTCGGCATCGACGGTGTACTTCCATGCCGATTCGATGTCGATGCGATGGTTGTCCTCGTATGTGGCGACCAGTTGTAGCCGAGGACCGGACACAGTCGGTGGGTTGTAGGTGCCGTCGGAAGATGTGACGGGAGCGAGGTTTCCGAGTTTGAACACGAACCGTGAAGTGAACGCATCCCGATGCTCGGCGGGTATGTCGACTGACTTTCCGGAGTCGATCAACTGCCTCAGTTGGTGGGTTACCGGCGTGTGTAGTGGTGCGAGCGTGATCGCGTTGGCGTCGTCGAGCGTGAAGACGCCATGTGCCGGCGTGCCGACGAGTCCCCAGTCGGAATGAGTGACGATGTGCCCACCGGCCTGAATTCGGGGCGTGAGACGGAGGTTGTCGTCTTCTGCTCCGTGGACGTCGAGGCAGATGTTGGCATCGTCGAGTAGGGAGACGTTGCCGAGGCAGGCCTTCGAGTGAACGAGTGAAACACCCAGGCTGATCGCCTCACGAAGCAGCGACCAGAGTTGCGGGCTCGTGAACCCGGCAAGATCGATTTCCGCGGCATTCTGATTGCGGTAGTAATTGCCGGCGCTGTGCAGGAGATGTATGTCGCGTAGAACCCGGAGGTGATCCGCAGGGAACTGAAAGGTGCTTCCGAGTTTGTTCCAGGCGAGTCCGCCGGAGATCCACCCTCTCGCTCCTGGTTGCACTGGTTTGACGAGGAGCCGTGTCGATGTGCCCTTGGTTCGGGTGCTGAATTGAATGCCGAGTCCGCGAGTGGCACCGAGATCGGGGTCGGGTCGGAGCAACTGCTCGAGCGCGCCGTCCCACCCGTGTTGTTGTGGCGTCGTGTTCGCCTCGGCCACTGCTGCGAGTACCAACGCAGCCACGTGTTTACAGTTCATCCGCACGGGACACGTGCAGAGGCCGCGTGCGAAAGTTGCGGTACCAGTCGCGCTGCGGGTTACCGAAATCGTGCAGGTGTACGGCTCTCGTGCAGTTCCCGACACAGCGCCGGTCAAGGTGTCAGCGGTGTCGTTCCATCCGATGGATTCGACTGCATTCTGCCGCAGGTAGGCAAGACCGCGTTCGTAGGTGGTTGTGCCCACGACAGCGCGAATTCGGTCGAGGTCGAGGGCCCTGACTGAATCCGGTTGCACGGGGCCAGCCTAGTAGCGGTGACCGACAGATCTCTTCGTGGTCATTTGTCCAAGAAAGTCCGAACTGCACGGTATGTTCACGGAAAACATCTTTGACGGTTTGGGAGTTTCATGAGGACTGAGCGGCGTGCGTGGATCCGATCTGCGCGCACAGGTGCGGTGTGTGTGGCCGTTTGTGCACTTTCTTTGCAGTTGGGCGGACTGTCGACGGCAGCGCCGAGTTCCGGGAGCGCGGGAAGCTCGGGAAGTCTGGGCAGCGTCGAGGGCAGCGTGAGTTCGGGGTCGACGATCCCGGGACCACTTCAGGAGGATCCGGGCCCCAAACCGGACCTGCGCGACGACATCGTCGTCCCGGCCATCGTCGGTGAGAAAGTGACCGCACCGCAAGCGGTCAGGCTGACGGTGGCGTCGCCTGCACTTCGACGCGAGGTCGGCGTCGAGATTTTGCTACCCGCTGACAATTCGGTTCCGCGCCCGGCGCTGTACATGCTCGAGGGTGTCGATGCCGGTGAGAAGAGCAGCGGATGGATGACGATCGGCGGCGCTCCGGCGTTCTTCGCCGACAAGAACGTCAACGTCGTGATGCTCAACGGTGGAATCGCGAGCCTGTACTCGGACTGGGAGAATCCGGATCCGCGGCTGGGACTGCACAAGTGGGAAACCTTCATCACCGAAGAGTTGCCACCGCTGATCGACGCACGACTCAAGACCAACGGAATCAACGCGATTGCCGGCAATTCCATGGGCGCAATGGGCGCAATGATGCTCGCCCAACGCTTTCCGGACATGTACCGCGGCGTTGCCGTGTTCAGCGGCTGTTATTCCACGATGGATCCGCTCGGCCGAACTGCCGTCCAGGCCACGATTTCTTCGCGAAGCGGAGATCCGGCCAACATCTGGGGTGTGCCAGGAGGCCCCGAGTGGGAGGCACACGATTCGTTGATCAACGCAGAGAAGCTGCGTGGCAAGGAGATCTACGTGTCGACGGCCAATGGTCGTCCCGGATCCGACGAGACTCTGCAGACTCCGGAACTACTCGAGCGTCTGGTGATCGGCGGCGGCATCGAGGTTGCTGCGCACGCCTGTACCAAGATGTTCGACGCGCGGTTGCAGGAGCTGAAGATTCCGGCCCAGGTCGATTACGAGCCGAACGGCACACACGCGTGGGCATATTGGCGTGAACGACTACCCAAGGCGTGGCCGACTTTGTCCCGGGCGTTGGGCGTCTGACGGTTCGGCAACAGTTTGTGCAGTTCCGGGTGAAAAGCAACGTCCCCGCACCGTATTGCTCAGGTGCGGGGACGCTGCTGTTGTCAGCGAGGGTTACGCGTCGACAAGTTCCTCGGCGAAGGGATCACCGTTGCGGGGAGCGTCGAAGCGCTCCTTGTCGAGGATGCCCTCACGCTTTGCGACGATGACCGGAACCAGAGCCTGGCCGGTGACGTTGACTGCGGTACGGCCCATGTCGACGATCGGTTCGACTGCGAGGAGCAGTCCGACGCCGGCAAGGGGAAGACCCAGGGTGGAGAGGGTGAGTGTGAGCATGACTGTCGCACCGGTGGTTCCGGCCGTTGCTGCCGAGCCGATGACCGAGACGACGACGATCAGCAGGTAGTCGGTGAAGGTCAGCGGGACGTCGTAGAAGCCGGCGACGAAGATTGCCGCGATCGCGGGATAGATTGCAGCGCAACCGTCCATCTTGGTGGTGGCACCGAGCGGAACGGCGAATGAGGCGTACTCACGCGGAACACCGAGGTTGCGTTCGGTGACGCGTTCGGTCAGCGGCAGAGTGCCGATCGACGAGCGCGAGACGAAGCCGAGTTGAGTTGCAGGCCAGACACCGGAGAAGAAGCTTCGGACCGAGAGGCCGTGCGCGGCAATCAGGATGGGGTAGACCACGAAGAAGACGATGGCCAGACCGATGTAGATGGCGGCGGTGAATACGCCCAGCGAGCCGATTGCATCCCAGCCGTAGGTGGCGACAGCGTTGGCGATCAGTGCGGCCGTACCGATCGGGGCAAGGCGAATGATCCACCACAGGACCTTCTGGACGATCGCGAGCAGTGACGCGTTGAACTCGAGGAACGGAGCAGCCTTGGGGCCGATCTTCAGCGCCGCGATACCGATTGCGCCGGCGATGACGAGCAGCTGCAGGACGTTGAAGCTCAGGGATGTGGTTGCTACTCCCTCTGCGACGGAAGTCTTTGCGCCCAGCCCCAGGAAGTTGTTCGGAACCAGTCCGGTGATGAACGCCCACCACGAACCCGAACTCTTGGGTTCCTTCGCAGCGTCGGCGGCGACGTCGGTCCGCGAACCAGGATCGGTGATCAGGCCGACGATGATGCCGATGATCACGGCGATGAAAGCGGTGATGGCGAACCAGAGCAAGGTCTGCACGGCCAGGCGAGCTGCATTGGCGACCTGGCGGAGGTTGGCGATCGAGCTGACGATGGCGGTGAACACCAGCGGGATCACCGCAACGGTGAGCAGCTTGACGTAACTAGAACCGATGGTCTGTACGGTGCCGACCAACCAGTTGACGTTGCCGTCGGCTGCGTCAGGCATTGCCCGGGCGACGAGACCGATGATGACACCGAGTACGAGACCCGCGACGATCTGCGGTCCGAATGCCGTCGCCCAGGACGGAAAACGGGACGTGGACTTTTCCGGCACGCCGGTGGAGGTGGAGCTGGGCATGACTATGCCTTTCGAAAATCATGGGAGCGAAACGCAGCGCGGCACCAGAGGCCGGGCAGATTCGAAGAAATGTTTCCTGGTACGCGTCAGGTCAGAGCGAGCGCGGACACATTGCGCTCGCCTGCAGGCGAAGGTCGACGTAACGCCGACTGGTCAGGAACAACACTGTCCACACACTACTCGCAGCTTCAACTACTCGATCCCGAGGGTGGCCGCGGGAGTTCGCTTCGTGTTCGTCGGGCGTGCCCCGATCAGTCACTGTTGGTCGGTTGACTAGTCTCGACGATCAGTAGGTGCCGCACCGGCGCCTACGCGTCGGCAAGCGGAAGCGAGAGACCGATGAGCGTTCGGAATGCCGAGTACCCGCGTCCGAAGCATTTCCTGGTGCACCTCAGTGACACGCATCTGGTGGCTCAGGGGGAGTTGTACGACGCCGTGGATGCGTCGACGAGATTGCGCGAAGTGCTCAGCGGGATCGTGGCCTCGGGCGCACGCCCGGACGCACTGATATTCACTGGCGACCTGACCGACCAGGGGCACCCCGACGCATACGCGGAACTGAAAGCCATCGTGGAACCTGTGGCGGCCGAGATCGATGCGCAGGTCGTCTGGGCGATGGGCAACCACGACGACCGCCCTACGTTCAGATCGTTGCTGTTGGGCGAGGACGCCACCGATCATCCCGTCGACAACGTCTACGACCTTGACGGACTGCGGGTGATCACCCTGGATTCGTCGGTTCCCGGTCATCACTACGGTGAGATCACGGATCGTCAATTGGATTGGCTACGAGCAGAATTGGCGGTGTCGGCGCCCGACGGAACAATTCTGGCGCTGCATCATCCGCCGGTTCCGTGCATTCAGGATCTCGCCGTTCTGGTGGAGTTGCGCGATCAGTCCCGGTTGGCAGACGTATTGCGTGGCAGCGACGTCCGAGCGATTCTTGCCGGGCACCTGCACTATTCGACGACGGCGACGTTTGCCGGCATTCCGGTGTCCGTGGCGTCGTCGACGTGTTACACCCAGGACTTGAACGTGGAAGTCGGTGGGCAGCGTGGTCGTGACGGGGCTCAGGGGTGCAACCTGGTGCACGTGTACGACGAGACAATTGTTCATTCGGTCGTTCCACTCGGTGCGCACGTGACGGTCGGTGAGCCCGTCGACGCGGCCGAGGGTGCCCGCAGGCTCGGCGTTGCCGGTATTCGAATCCGCGAGAGCGAAAAGGCAGGCCGCTCGATCGTCTGAGGTGGCAGGCGGTTTCCGGCACCCCCGCGCAGTTCTGGGCGATTGCCGGGCGGTCGCGTACTCACTACCGTCGAGGTAGGTGCAGAGCTCCAGCAACAAGGACCGGCTAGCTGGACGGCAACCCTTCATGCCGATGGGGTGCCCCGGAATCACACCTGGCGACACGCGCGGTGCGTGTCGCAAGCGGCAGTCGCCACGAGAACCGTCAGCCAGGTGCTGACGGTTTCTGCGGTCGGCACTGTGCGCTCCCGAGTAGTTCTCGAACAGGAGTATGCGCCGATGACCTCCACCCCTTCTCGTCTTGCTCCGCTGCATCTCGCCGTAGCGCTGGACGGTGCCGGTTGGCACCCTGCAGCCTGGCGAGAGCCACACTCGCGTCCGAGTGAACTGTTCAGCGCGTCGTATTGGACCGACGTGGTGACGACCGCCGAGCGCGGTCTGCTCGATTTCGTCACCATCGAGGACAGTCTCTCGGTGCCGGCCAACCCACTCGAACCCGTCGACGACGCGGTTGATCGGGTACGTGCTCGGCTCGATGCGCATCTCGTGGCCGCCCGCCTCGCACCGATCACGAGCAACATCGGCTTGATCCCGACCATCACCACCATTCACACCGAGCCGTTCCACGTGTCCAAAGCCGTTGCCACGCTGGATTACACCTCGCGTGGTCGCGCCGGGTGGCAGGTGAAGGTGTCGGTGTCGGAACCCGAGGCAGCACAGTTCGGGCGTCGCGACATCCCGGCCCTCACCGATGCCGACCGTCAGTCGATCGTTTCCGGCGTCCTCCCGGACTTCGTGCGCGACCTGTTCGACGAAGCTGCGGAGGCAGCTGACGTCGTCCGGAGACTCTGGGACAGTTGGGAGGACGACGCCGAGATCCGCGATGTCGAGCAGCGTCGATTCATCGACCGGGACAAGCTGCACTACATCGACTTCGAAGGAAAGTACCTCTCGGTTCGTGGACCGTCGGTGACTCCGCGCCCGCCGCAGGGCCATCCCGTCGTCACCGCATTGGCTCATCAGCGGGTCGCATACGAGCTGGCGGCGCGGACGGCCGACCTGGTGTTCGTGACGCCGTTCGACGACGAGCAGGTCACGGCGATCCTGGGTGAAGTGCGAGCAGCCGAGGAACACGTGCAGCGCACCGGCGAAGCGCTTCGGGTCTTCACCGACATTGTCGTCTTCTTCGATACGACCGAAGAGACAGGGAAGGAACGACTCGCTCGCCTCGACGCGCAGGCCGGCGCCGAATACCGTTCGGACGCAATGGCCTTCACCGGCTCCGCTGCTGAGTTGGCGGATCTCCTGCTCCGGTGGCAGCAGTTGGGAATCGGCGGCTTCCGGTTGCGGCCGGGTGTCGTCGTGGACGACCTCGACGCGATCGCAGGTGAGCTGGTGCCTGAATTGCAGCGGCGCAGCGCATTCCGTACCGAGTATCCGCAGACGAATCTTCGCGGACTGCTTGGTCTACCCATCGACGTTCCCAACCGCTACGCCGCCGGTACTCCGGCCGCCTGACAGACGAGGAATACATTTTCATGAGTTCTCAGAAGCGTAAGCAGGTCATCCTCGGCGCCTACCTCGGCGGCGTCAACCATCACACTGCATGGTGGGATCCGCAGGCGGGCAGCCAGATCGAGTTCGATTCCTTCGAACACACCGCTCGAACCGCCGAGCGTGGGAAGTTCGACTTCTTCTTCCTCGCCGAAGGTCTCGCCCTTCGTGAACGCGCGGGACAGATATTCGATCAGGACATCATCGGTAGGCCGGACACCTTCACCGTCCTTGCATCGTTGGCGGCAGTAACCGAACACCTCGGCTTGGCCGGCACCATCAACGCCACGTTCAACGAGCCGTACGAACTGGCCCGCCAATTCGCGACGCTCGACCAGTTGTCCGGTGGCCGCGCCGCCTGGAACGTCGTCACCTCGTTCGATGCGTTCACCGGCCAGAACTTTCGCCGCGGCGGATACCTGGATCGTGCGCAACGATACGAGCGTGCGGAGGAGACCGTAGCGCTGGTGCGTGAACTGTGGGATTCGTGGCGCAGTGACGATATCGTGGCCGACAAAGCATCAGGGCGCTTTCTCGCGCGACCGGATGCCGGTGAATTCGCTTTTCATGGATCACATTTCGATGTGAACGGCCGATTCACAGTGCCGCGTAGCCCGCAAGGGCGCCCGGTTATTCTGCAGGCCGGGGTGTCGCCGCAAGGGCGCGATTTTGCTGCTGGTAATGCCGACGCGATCTTCTCACCGTACGGTCAGTTGCCCGAGGCGGCCGACTTCTATCGCGATATCAAAGCACGTGCCGTCGCGGCCGGACGCGACCCGGGTGACATCAAGATCCTGCCGTCGGCGAGTTTTGTTCTCGGCACCTCGGAGGCAGATGCGATCGAGAAGTACCGCGATATTCGCGACCAGCAGGTCACAGGTCAAACGGCCCTGGTGTTGCTCGAGCAGATCTGGAATCTCGATCTGTCGAAGTACGACCCCGAAGGGCCGCTACCCGATATCGCTCCGGACCCCGAAGCTCCGCCGATCATCGAGGGGCGCGCCTTTATTCACCAGGATCGTTTCGCGACCGTGGCAAAACTGCGCGCGGTCGCGGAGAGCAAGAAGTTGAATTTGCGCGAGGTGGTGATCGATCAGTTCGAGCGTGGACCGATCGTGGGTACACCGCAGCAGGTTGCCGAGAAAATCGATTCGTTTGTCGGCAACGACGGTTCGGACGGATTCATCCTCGGCTCGCACCTCGTACCGACGGGACTCGACGAGTTCGTCGACGACGTGGTGCCGTTGCTGCAGGATCGAGGTGTTCTCCGCAGCGACTACGAAGGAACGACGTTGCGTGACAACCTCGGTCTGCCCATTCCGGTGCAGCGGGAGCATGTGACAGCACGCTGATCGACCGCAGTGGCGAGGGCCCAGCCGAAATCGGCTGGACCCTCGCTTCGTCTAGGCCTCCCAGGGAGCAGGGATGGGGTAGTAGCTCTCCAGGAACTCCGTGATCTTGCGCGTGCGAAGTTCCAGATCGATCTCCGGAGCGCTGCCGTCGTTGAGGCAGAAGAAGTCCATGGAGCGCTTGGCGAGCAGCGAATCCATGTCGCGCAAACCGGCCTTGACCGTCGTGTCGACGTATTTGACGGCTGCGGACTTCTGCACCACCGACCGCCCACTCATCAGTGTGTAGTAGTGATACAGCGAATTGGTCACCGAGATATTGGAACTCGCGCGGAAGGTGCTTGCTGCAGTTGCCGCGAAGTCTTCGGCGAACTCGCGTTCCATCTCGGCCATCACACTCTTGCGCAGTGGCGTCGCTGCGTGCTCCAGATGCCTGGTGGTCATCAGACCGAAGCGGTCCTGCAGCAGTCGGCGGTTGACGCGGGCGGCATTCTCGAAC
Source organism: Rhodococcus sp. IC4_135 (assembly GCF_011602025.1). Classification (NCBI taxonomy): domain Bacteria; kingdom Bacillati; phylum Actinomycetota; class Actinomycetes; order Mycobacteriales; family Nocardiaceae; genus Rhodococcus; species Rhodococcus sp. IC4_135. The sequence goes on along the minus strand of NZ_JAAOLG010000033.1, from coordinate 35,537 downwards.
CCGCTGCGGTCGTTGTCGTTGTGGCCCAAACCGATTCTGGTGTCGGCCTCGATGAACATGCTGATCCCACCGGGGGAGAAGAACATGTCCGGGCCGACGGGGCGACCGAAGAACATGTCGTCATTGGAGTAGAGGAAGTGTTCTGCCAGACCCGGAATATGGTGCAGCTGGCACTCGACAGCTTGAGAATTATGGGTGGGCAAGACACTTGGATCGGCGAAGAACTCTTCGCTGGGCATGAACGTGACTCGCGGATCGTCGGCAAGCCAGTCCGGACGATCGGAATCGGTTGCGACGAAGATCCGCCGGATCCACGGCGCGTACATGTGGATGGACCGTAGCGCGTACTTGAGCTCGTCGATCTGACGGAAACGTGCCTCGGATTCGTCCCCCTCGCCGACGATGTAGTTCTGCATCCGCTTGGCGCGCTGAGCCTGAAACTCTTTGGAAGAGCCGTCGACCCAGGAAAAGACAAGGTCGATATCGAAGCTGATATCGGAGGCATGATCGGCGAACATGTTCTCGATAGTCGGCCAGATCCGGCCGAATCGCTCGACGGTTCCTCGGACAGCTTCTTCGGGGAGGACGGTTCGTCGTGTCAGTGAGTTCTCGACGGGTAGGACGATTTCTTCGTCGGAAATCGACCACAATTCGATTTGAACGCCGATGTTCGCGCCGTAGTTCATCCCGCTTGCGACGTGAACCCTCGGACGGAACAAGCGGAAGATCCGTGACTTGTTGGTTTTCGACAGGGCACCGTCCGCGACCAGGAGCGCTGGGCTCTTCTTCGCGTCGACGGTTTTGGAATAGAAGGGTGCGTTGGCGCATCCCTCGACAAGTGCCTGCCGCAGGTTCTTGCGTTCGGTCCAGCTGACCGCGATGACCGGGCGCTCGTCGTTCCCGCGCACGAGTAGATACTCGATTCCTGCGGCGTCGAGGATGTCGCGGATGAAGAGCAGATCTTCGACCATCGCTTCGAGCGGCGTGGTGGTCGTGATCGCGAGGGCAAAACGATTCTTGAATCGGACAGTCTCGGGTAGTTCACCCATCCGTGCGCGTGACGCGGCCGACGCCGGTTCCACGGGATTGGGGCTGTCCTGCTCCGGGGGTACGAAGTAGATGTCGTGCGGAGCGGGAGATTCTGTAATGGGATGCCTTCCGATTCTGATCCAGCTGTGTATCTGTCGCCCCCGACGCTGCGAGAGCGTGGTGGCGACGAGCTCAGTCTATGCCGTCGGCGCCGAAAGTCGGACATGAGTGACGGGGATGGGTAGCGCGGGGCGAGTCGGGTACCCCGAGGACCGAAACGAGAGTGAAGGAGGAGTTCCCATGCGTGTGAAAGCGATGGTCGGAACGGGGGCGATGGCGGTTGCGCTGGCCGCCGGCCCAGTTGCGACAGCGTCTGCGGAGCGAATCGAGGCAGCGGGGTCGGAGGGTTCACCGGAGATGCTGACCTGCGAGGTGTTCTTCGATGCACTCGAAGACATGAGCCCGGAATGGACGGAAGAGGGGATCGATCAGGTCGAAGACTGGTGTGAAGCGATCACCGGCGAAGAAGACTGAGCGTCAGCCGCGCGAGATCACTCGTCGCGACAGTCGCCACCGCCCGTCTTCGAGTTCGAACTCGTCGGCGTAACTCCCGACGCCACTGAGCTTGGGAATTGTGGTCGTGTCGACGTAGAACGTCCAGACCGCATCCGCGCGCGCTGTAGTTTCCGAGGTCACGTCCACGGCGATCGCCGTGGTGACGTGGCGTGTGGACGTGCCCGGGCCTTGTATCCCGGCCGCCCGGCGCTCGCGTACTCCAGCAGCAATTTCTTCACGGCCACGTCGTACCTGTGCGGAGATACTGCGATCGGGATTAGCGGGCATGTTCCATTCGGCCTCGCGGGTGAACTGCTCCACGTAAGCCTCGACCGAGCCGGTATCGGCAAGATGCGCGATCCGAGCGAGCGTTGAACGAATCTGTTCGGCAGGGCCCTCGGGTTGCATGCTGTCCTCCGTAGACGTGGGTGCGGCAGGTCGCACGCTACAGCTCATGAGACAACGACGACGGCCTCGTCCCAGTGAGCGGCAATATTCTCCGACGAGGGAGCGGCGAACTTTGAGATCACCTCGAGTTCAACCGTATTCGAGGCCGCAGCGTCAATGATTGAGTGTTCACAGTAGGCAGCGCCATGACGACTGCCGTGCCCGCAGGCTTGACCGACTCACAGGAGATCGCCATGTCCGTCACCGAACTCGAACGCGTTATCCAGACCCCGGAGCAGATCTACGCTGCCGGCGGAATCACCGTCCACAAAGTGGGCGAGCTGATCGGCGCCCGTATCGACGGCGTCCATCTCTCCGGGGACTTGTCCGAAGAGACCGCCTACGCGATCAACTATGCGCTGGCAGCGCACAAGGTTGTGTTCTTCCAAGGGCAGCAGCATCTCGACGACACGTCGCAGTACGAATTCGCCGGAACCCTCGGCACGCAGACCACCCCGCACCCGACGGTGAAGTCCAGGGGCGACAAGCTGTTGGTGCTCGACCGCGCCGCCAACAGTTGGCATACGGACGTGACGTTCGTCGACCGCATCCCGAAAGCCTCGATTCTGCGAGCGACGACCATTCCCGAGTACGGCGGAGCGACCACGTGGGCGTCCACCACCGCTGCATACGACCAACTGCCGCCTTCACTGAAAGTCTTCGTCGAGAATCTGCGGGCCGTTCACACCAATGCCTACGACTACGCCGAGGTCGCCAACCAGGCGAACCCGGTAGACCCGGAGCGCCTGGCCTACTACGCCGAGTTCACCCGAGAAATCTACGAGACCGAACACCCGGTGGTGCGGATCCACCCGGCGACGGGGGAGAAGACCCTCCTGCTCGGTCACTTCTTCAAGGAGTTCGTCGGGCTCAAGCCGTCCGAGTCGGTCGCTCTCTACCAGATCCTCCAGGCACGAATCATCAAGTTGGAAAACACTGTTCGATGGAACTGGACGGCCGGCGACCTGGCGATCTGGGACAACCAGGCGACTCAGCACTACGGGATCGCCGACTACGGGACTCAGGCCCGCAGTGTGCACCGAGTGACATTGGCCGGCGACGTCCCCGTCGACGTCCACGGCGAGCAGAGTCGAATCCTCCAGGGCGATGCCGCGGAGTATTCGATCATCGCGGACATCGATCGGCTTCCTGGCTTCGCCGCGAACTGATCAGTCGTGCTGCGGGTGATCCGGCGGGAACATCTGTCCCCATGAGTGACTGCACGCTCGGCACGTCCATTCGGGGGTGTCCGGTCCCACGACGCAGCCTGTTCCGGCGAGCCACGGTAGGTGATCGAACGGATGGACCGGCATCCCCGGGGCACACTGAGCGGTTCTGTGTGCACCGCACTGCGGGCACAGTGGATTCTTCGACAGCATGTAGTCGATGAAGTTGGTGTGCCCGGAAGTGGCCATCCTTCCGGTGCATTTGCGGCACAGGGCGGCTGGGTAGTCGTCCCCAGGTTCGGCCTGCCTGAAGATCCGTGATGCGGAATGAAAGTGAAGGCGATCGCCGCTGTTGAACTTTCGCAACGGCATCGGTGCGCTGCAACCTGTGCAGTTTCCCCGCTCGCGCATCAACGTTCGGGCGTGGGCAGCCGTGGACGTCGGATCCAGTGTGTCGATGTCGCCGAAGTAGGGCACTTCGTATGACTGGACGGCCGCGAGAATCCGGTCGGCCAGTGCGTCGTCGACCGGCCCTGGATCCGTGGGAAATGTGATGGACCATCGTTGTTCGAGTTCGGGAACGACGGGTAAAGAGCGGAGCGCGCTCACTTCTTCGTCGACTTCCATCCGCGACGTGCCGTCGAACGGCGCAGCCACGGTCTCGATGCAGAGCACCGTGCGAGGAGTGGTGTCGAGAACAGTGACCACCAGGTCACCGATGGCCATCTTTCCGTGCATGATCCAGGGATCCACACGTGCTCTGGGTTCGAGAAACGCGACTACGGCATCGATCCAAGGCGTGCCGAGTGCGATGAATACGTGTTGACCGGGGCTCCGCGTGATCATCGGACGATTCTCGCAAGGGCTGCCGACAACGTCAGGCTTTGACCACCTTGCGCCCCAGCAGCGATGCAACCAATCCGTCGACGAAGGTCGCCTGACGGCCGAGAGGATCCGAGTCCGCCGCTGCGACGCTTCCGATCGACATCGATCTCGTCAGGCCGGTCTCGCTGATGAATTCGGCGGCCAGGTGCGCTTCTCGGAATGTGAGGCCGCCCAGATGCGTCGTGTCGTCGACGCCGAGAACACGCCCGTCGATGATGTCCATGTCGAAGTGGACGTGGACACCGTTCACACCCTGGCCCGCCGCGGCGAGGACACGAGGCATCAAGGCCGCCATGCCATGACGATCGATCTCGTCGATCGTCACCAGCAACACCCCGTACTCGTCGAGTGCGCGCTTGTGATCGACCGTGGCGTTCTTGACCCCCACCAAGACGGTGTTCTCCAAACTGGGGCCGTGCAGATCCGCCGCGGACGACAGCAATTGCTCGATATCGCCGTGGGAGGCGAAAATGATTGCACCCAAATCGGTTCCGGGTTCGGTGGCGATCGGAATTCTGGTGTTCTGCCAGGCCTCGGAAGTGAGCCACAGCGGCAACGTCGTCAGATCCGCGGCAGCGTTCTCGGCTTGGATGCAGTTGAATCCGATTCCGGACATGTCTTCGCGTAGACCGTGATCGAGGAGATGGCGTGCCAGCCCGGTAGTTTCGAGGTCGATCAATTCGACTGTTGCATTGGCGTCGATCGGTTCGGTGCCCAGGACATAACGCTTTTCGACGTAGGGCGACGTCATCGCCATCAAGAGCGCGCCGTAATCGATCGTGAAGTCGACCGTGCCACCCAGTCGGTATTCGTCACCTGTTTCTCCGGCGTCGACGAGGAGGTGATCGCTGCTGGCACTGATCACCTTCAGACGCGGATCGATCGGGGTCAAGCCTTCCGGCGAGATGTCTTCGCGGCCGATGGACAAGATCAGGCGTCGGCTCGGCTTGTCCTCGTTGTCGAAGACGGGGCGTCGGCCGAATGCATCTTCGCCTGAGACTCCATACGGCCGCGACGGCTTGACCTTCGCCTCGATGATGTCCGCGGTGAGAGTGAAGGCATCGTTGTTCAGCAGTTCGTACAGTCCTGGGGGAGTAGGTGATTCGGCCAGTACGATGCTGGCGCCCAAACGCAGATGGTTGATCCCCTCGGGCATCGTGCCCGTCTCGAGTAGTGGCAGTGAGAACGTATTGCCGCCGGAAACGATCGGCAGTTCGATCGAGAACCGCTTCGTGATTTCGTCGGCTAGGTAGACCAGATTCGACAGGTTGTCGACGGTCGGTTGGATGCCACCGACGCACGCGAGGTTCGCGCCGATTCCGATCAGTCTGATGCCCTCGATGGGAAGGATTTCAGCGACTACGTCCAACGCCTCCGCCGGCAGGATTCCTTCGCGGAGATCTCCGAGGTCGATCATCAGCACGATGTCGTGGACGACTCCTCGCGCCCGCGCTGCTCTGCCCAGAGCAGCAATCGTCGTCAACTCGGAGTTGAGGCTGATGTCCGCGTAGCGGATCGTGTCGTCGATCTCGTTCAGCGACGGTGCGCGGATCAGCATCAGGGGAACGGTGATGCCGTCGCGGCGAATGCGGGCCAGGTTGTCCAGGCGGGAGTCGGCGATCTGCGTGACGCCGCCGCGGACCATTGCTCGTGCCACTTTGGGGGAGCCGCACGTAGATTTGCTGACACCGGCCACCGATATACCGTGAGCGCTGGACGCCTCGACGAGGACGCGCGCATTCTGTTCGATACGACGCAGGTCGACGGTGATGGTCGGTCCGGTCATGATCTCCCCGTTTTCTCCGAAGGCGGTTCACGATCCGGGCATTCCAGACCGGACGGTTGGCGTGAGCTGGACAACTTTGCTCCAACTGTTGTGTCGCAGGACACTTACGTGCAGTATGAGGATACAACAGTTTCCTACCAGGCACTCTAGAGGAGCGTCGATGGCTACTCTCGTCAAACACGTACTTCGGCGCAAGCCGGCTTTGCAGATAGACCAGGAGACCGGCGCAGATACCAACGGCGGTGAGCTGACCCGCAGTATCGGTTTGGCGCAGTTGTCCATGTTCGGCATCGGCGCCACGATCGGCACCGGTATTTTCTTCGTCCTCTCGCAGGCGGTCCCGGTTGCGGGTCCGGCAGTGATCATCTCCTTCGTTGTTGCCGGTGTCGTCGCGGGACTCACAGCGATTTGTTACGCGGAGCTGGCCGGAGCTGTCCCGGCGTCGGGCTCGTCGTATTCCTACGCTTACGCGACGCTCGGAGAGCTTCCAGCCATGGCCGTCGGAGCGTGTCTGCTTCTCGAGTACGGAGTCTCGGCCGCGGCGGTGTCCGTCGGATGGTCGCAGTATTTGAACCAGCTATTGGGCAACCTCTTCGGGTTCCAGATTCCCGACGCGTTGTCACAAGCGCCGGAGCAGGGCGGCATCATCAATCTGCCCGCAGTGATCCTGGTGTGCCTGTGCGGTGTTCTGCTCATCCGCGGCGCCAGCGAATCAGCCAAGGCCAACGCCATCATGGTCTCGATCAAACTCGCAATTCTGCTGCTCTTCATCGTGGTCGGCATCGCCGGATGGAACAGCAATCACTTCGCCGACTTCGCACCGTTCGGATTCAGTGGCGTCATGTCCGCCGCCGGAATCATCTTCTTCTCGTACATCGGCCTCGACGCAGTGTCCACCGCCGGCGAAGAAGTGAAGAACCCTCGTCGCAATCTCCCTCTCGCGATCCTCATTGCGCTCGTGTCCGTCACCGCGATCTACATCGCCGTTGTCGCCGTGGCGATCGGTGCACAGGATTCCGCATCGTTCGAAGGTCAGGAAGCCGGACTGTCCGCCATCCTCGAACAGGTGACCGGATCTACCTGGCCGGGAACACTTCTGGCCGCCGGAGCGGTGATCTCCATCTGCAGCGTCACACTCGTGGTCATCTACGGTCAGACCCGCATCCTGTTCGCGATGTCACGCGACGGCATGATTCCGTCGATCTTCCACAAGGTGAACCCGCGGACTCTGACGCCGGTGCCCAACACCATCATCGTCTGCGTCGTCATCAGCATTCTGGCCGGTTTCATTCCCATCAACTTCCTCGCCGAAATGACCAGCATCGGAACCCTGGTGGCCTTCCTCGTGGTCTCGATCGGGGTCATCATCCTGCGGCGCAGTGACCCGGACCTGCCGCGCAGCTTCAAAGTTCCCGGCTATCCGGTGACGCCGATCCTCTCGATCCTGGGCTGCCTGTGGATCATCAAGGACCTCCGAACCGTCACGATCTACGTGTTCCTCATCTGGGTGACCGTCGCGATCATCTGGTACTTCGCCTACGGTATGAAGCACTCGCGCCTCGGTGCGAAGAACCGCGCCGAACTGGGATCGGAGTCCGAGTCATGACGCTGCTTGCGGGATACGCACCCGACGGTGACAGTTCCGGAACCGTCCATCTGGCAACGCTGTTGGCACGCTCGTCCGGTGAACCGTTGGTGATCTGCGCGGTGATTCCCTCGCCGCCACCGCCCGGGATGGCGCGTGTCGACGCCGAATACCACCAGCAATTGCGAGCCGAAGCCGAAGCGGCACTGGCGAAAGCGCGGGCAGACATGCCCTCCGACGTCGACGTGACCTATGTCGTGCATGAGGCTCAGTCGACGTCGAGTGGCCTGCTCGATCTCGTTCACGAGCACGAAGCCAAGATGATCGTCCTGGACTCGTCCACGGCCGGGGTGTTCGGCCACGTGGCTCTCGGCAGCGTCACCTCCCGCTTGCTGCACAGCTCCGACGTCCCGGTCGCGCTGGCGCCGAGGGGATTTCGAACCAAGCCCGGTGAGGTGGTTCGCCGCGTCACCGCCGCGTACTCGGGCACACCCGATCAGGACGACCTGGTGCTCGCCGCCGCGACCGTGGCTGCGCGTGTCGATGCCGGACTCAGATTGGCGGCGTTTGCAGTTCGTGCGAACGCGCAGTACACGACCACGCTCGGGACAGAGGGGGACTCACCGGTCATCTCCGAGTGGGCCGAGGTGGTCGAGCGCGAGACCAACGCTGCCTTCGAGAGAGTGCGTGCACTGCCCGAAATACCTGACGTCATGGAATCGGTTATCAGCCATGGCCGTAACTGGGCCGAGGCGCTCGAGGGCGTCGAGTGGGATCGAGGTGACGTTCTGACGGTCGGCTCGAGCAAGGCAGGTCCACTGGCCCGGGTGTTCCTCGGCAGTCGGGCAGCGAAGATCGTGCGGTACTCGCCGGTTCCGGTGGTGGTGGTCCCGCGATCCGCGTCGACCCGAATAGTCGATCAGGCCGAAGCGGAATAAAAATCAGGGCCGACGAGCGGAGTGCTTGTCGGCCCTGATCTTTCAGACGGAGCGAGCGAAGAGCGCGGGCTCGGAGCCGGGAACCTGAGAGACCTGCTCTCGGGCAACCAGATGGCGAAGGTGAGCTGCGCCCTCGGACAACGCCATCGTCTTTCCCATCGGGGAGATCTCGGCCCACGGCTTGTACCACTTCATCTTTGCCGCGACGTCCCACACCGTGAGCTTGTCGTCGGCGAACTCCTGCAGCAGGTGATCGAGTCGTTCCTGGTGATGCTCGATCAGCTCGCCGGCGCGACCTCCGACGTCGTCGATCGGAATGCCGTGAGCGCCGAGACCGCGGGTGATGTTCATGTTCTGCACCCGTGCGAGCGAATCGAGGAAATCGGCGAGGGCGTCACGCTCGTCGAGTGGGTACACGAAGTTGCCGACGTGTGGGGTTGTCTTCTGCAGGACGTGGTCGCCGGTGAACATGACGTCGGCGTCGTCGAGGTAGAAGCAGACGTGGCCAGGCGTGTGGCCGGGGGTGTAGACAACGCGGAGGCCGCGGCCGGTCAGCGCGATGATCTCGTCGTCCGCGAGAAGGCGGTCGGGAGCGGACTCGGGGCCCACGGGAGACTCACCCGCGGCAGTCAACCGGAAGGCATCGCGGTCGGCTTTGGGGGCTCCAGCGCGTTCCATGTTCTCGAGCTGGTAGGCCATCCACTCGTCGTCGCGTGCAGTCGACATCTGATCGAACAGGTAGTGGTCGTCCTCGTGCATCGCGATCCAGGCGCCGGATGCCTCGCGGACCCGCCCGCACAGTCCGGTGTGGTCCGGATGGAAGTGCGTGACTACGACCCCCTCGATGTCGGTCACCGAATGCCCTATCTCGGCGAGCCCCGCGTTTAGGCCCTGCCAGCCGTTGTCGTCGCCCCAACCAGCGTCGACCAAGATCAGTCCGCCGGGGGATTCCATGGCGTAGACGAGCGTGTGGCCGAGCGGGTTGTCCGTGATCGGGACAGGAATCTGGAATATGCCATCACCGATGGCTGTCGCACCGTTCATATCAAGTACCTCTTAACGATAAGGGAACGCACTCTTAGTACTTCATGTTTACCGTGCGCTCGTTTGGTCGGTGACACAGGTCCTGCCTGGCGGGAGTTCGGCATGTTTTCGGTCGACTTCGGATCGGTGAGAGTTTTATCGACCGACTGGTCTCGTTGAGTCGAAAGATGTTGCTGATTAGTAGATTTCGCACGTTGGTTGCATTGGGAGCGTCGGTCGGTTGGCGGATCCGTCGAGGAACCGCGCACTAGCCTCCGAGGGACAGGCGCGCTGTGCGGTTATCGAGAAAGACGGGTCATGCGTTTTCAGGTTCTGGACATCGTTTTCAACCCACCCCATCCAGTGACCGGCGAGGAAGTTGCCCCGTCCGATCGGCTCAACCGCGTCGTCGAACTGGCAGTTCTGGCCGAAGAGTTGGGTATCGATTCGTTCTCGGTGGGCGAGCGCCACGCCGGGCCGGTTCTTTCGTCGGCGCCAACCGTCGTTTTGGGGGCAATTGCGCAGGCCACAGACAGAATCCTGCTCTCGACGGGTGTCACCGTTCTGTCGCTACTCGACCCGATTCGAGTCGCCGAAGATTTCGGAACCATCGATCAGCTCAGCCGGGGACGCCTCGAGATCGTGATCGGCAAGGGCAACGAGGTTCTTCAATACCCGCTCCTCGGGTTGGATATCGCCAAGCAGTACGAATACCTCACCGAGAACTACGAACTCCTCAAACTGCTGATCAGCGAGGAAAACGTCAAGTGGGTGGGGACCCACCGACCATCGCTCGAGGACGCGACGACGCTACCGCGTCCGTACGACGGTCCGTTCCGGATCTGGCACGGATCGGCTACCTCGTTCGAGGCCGTCGAACTCGCGGCGAAGTGGGGCGATCCCATCGTTACCGCCAATGCTTTCCAGCCCCGTGAGAACTACAAAGTGCTCATCGACCACTACCGCGAGCAGTACCTGGCGTACGGGCACGACCCGTCCAAGGCGTATGTCGGTTCGGGTTCGGGCGGATTGTTCCTCGCCGACACGACCGAGCAGGCCATCGAAGAGTTCCGTCCGATCTACGAAGGCGCCGTTGCGCAGGCCGACAAACGCAAGCACGATCCCAAAGCCGTCGGAAAGTCGACGAGCTTCCGGACCATCGAAGAGGCCGTCGACCGCGGGCCGGCGTTGGTCGGGTCTTCGGAGCGAGTCGCCGAGAAGATCCTCGATTACCACCAGAGCTTCGGCCACGATTTCCAGTCGGTGTCGGTCAATCACGTGCTCGACTTCGAGCAGCAAAAGGACACGTTGCGCCGTTTTGCCGAAGAAGTGATTCCCCTCGTGAAAGCGGAAGTGTCGACCAACCTGTGGAGCCTCGGCGACGAGGATCGGGCGAAGGGTTTCACCGCCGTCGACTGAGCGGAGAAGCCTGACTGTCGGGTAAGCAGGTCCGGCGCTGCGACTGCTCACAAGCTGCAGTAACTTGTTACCGACATCGCGGTCGGTTTTGACCGCAATGAAGGTATCCGTGAGTGGGAGTAGTGCGTTGACGTTGGGTGTGAACTCGCTTCCCGCGAACGAGCTGAGTCAGACGCTGTGGGTCGATCTGTTTCCTTGGTTGGACGACTACGTATCCGATCGTGCTGCGCTGCTCGAGCCGCTGGCCCCGTCGCCTGATTGGTGGTTCAGCGAAGCACCGTCGTTCACTGTTCTCGAGGTCGATCTCGAGAAGGTTCTCTCCGAGTTGGCGTCCCTCTACATCGCTCACCACGCAGCAGCGGTATTACACGAGAGCTTTCCGCTCCTTGGTGAAGATCTCCCGCTGGAGGTGTTGAGTCTCGATACTCGCGCAGTGACGGCGTTGTCACGGCTCACCACCGACAAAGCAATCGGCGGTCTACTGACGCACACGACCGCTGAGATCTTCGGCGTGCGCGGAACTAGCGAACAGACGGTGCACGACATAGTGCTCAACCTGTTGGTCTGTGCGGTCATGACGACTCCGCTCGCCCGCGTCGAGGCCGCTGAGGAAGCAGTTGCCCCACCCGCGATCACAGCGCTGCTCGACGATCTCGCTCAGCTGGCAATGTGGCGACGGGTCCGAGGCCAGGACAGCAGACCACTCGTCACCGTCGAGATCGACGATGAATCTCCGGCCTCGATTCAGGAAGTTGCCGCCCGGATCTCGGCTCTGACGCCGAACGACTTGCCCGACACCGACCGTACTGACGCGATGGACGAGATCGACAATCTCTTCTCGCAGCTGGATGAGCGGGAGTCGTTGGTGTTGCGTGAGCGGATCGTGGCGCGAGTTCCGCAGCGCAGGGGAGCGATCGGAGCCAAGCTCGGAGTGGGCTCGGGGCGAGTCGGGCAGATCGAGGCCGACGTGAAAGCCAAACTCAATGCGGCGTGCGGATTCGGGACGGCGGTGGGGAACCTGCTTGCCAGCCTGCGTGTCGAGATTCAGCCCGTAGCTTCGCTTGATCGCCTCCTCGACGTGCATCCGAGCATCGCGGCGGAGGTGCCTGGTTACGGAGTTCCGCTGTGGTTGGTTCTGGACCGCCTCGACGACTACTTCGAGGTGACTGACGGTTGGGCTGCCGCTCCGGGCGTCGCGGCGGCCAAGAAACGCACTCAGACCTTGCTGGAAGACTTTGAGTCCCCCAACGGTGTGGTTGCGCTCGACGACGTCGCCGAAGTGGTGTCGATGTCACGCGGCGAACTGGAGAAGTGGCTTGCGTGGTGCGGGGTCGTCGTAGTGGCGGATTCTGCGCTGACGCGTGCGCGTCGGATCTCCGATCTGGCAGTCGGCGCGCTCGAAGCCGTCGGATCGCCGAAGTCCGTCGTCGAGCTAGTGGAGTTGCTGAAGTCCGATCGCAGTGACCGGTCGATCGAGCGCGCGCTCGAGGCCGACGATCGCGTGGCGCTCGACGGCGCAGTCTGGCGGCTGCACGCCTGGGGAAGCGCAGATTCCGTTGGGGAGGAATCGGTTTCTTCGGGAGAGGCTGAAGAAGCCAGTGAGTTCAACATTGGTGGTGACGGGATAGTCCGGCGCAAGCGGACACGCAACACTGCGAAGACGCCAGAGTTGACTCGCCGCCTGTACCGGTCAGGGAGTACGTGGCGGTATCGACTGACCGTGACCGCAGATCATCTGCGGGGCTCCGGGTTTGCAGTACCCGCCGGTGTTGCGGTCGCTGCCGGCTGTGTGCGCGGTGAGACCATCGAGTTGGAGAGCCACCTCGGCGTTCAAGCAGTTCGGTGGACCGGAGCGCAGCCGACGTTCGGCACTATCCGCCGATTCCTGCGTGAACTCTCCGCTGTCGAGGGCGAAGACGTGTTGCTCGAGCTGTGGCCAGACGGAACCTTCCGCGTGGTTCGACCGGCGATTGTCCACTCTGACATCGACCCACTACGTCAGGCACTCGCAGAGGTTGGCAATCGCGAGCCATTGCGAACTGCAGAGAGGCATGTGGTGCGGATCCTTGCCGAAGCCGTGTGTCTGGACGGCGAAGACCGTCCACGAAAGATACTGCGCGCGTACGAAGATCGTGGTGAGGACGTGATTCTGGACTTCTTGGAGGCGGCATGGAGGCGCGGCGAAGCATCCGAAATCGGCGAGGCAGAGGGTAAGGACGCATCCCATGACTGACGTCACGGACACCCGCATAGTGAGCACCAAGATTCTTGTGGCGGACGAGTCCCTCGCCGGCGCCATCGGCTTGCACCACACCATCGCGACAGCGCTCGCCGATCTGATCGACAACAGCCTCGACGCCGCGGCTTCGCACGTGCTGATCAGGTTCGTTCAGGACGGCACACGGATCGTGTCGATGATGGTGATCGACAACGGCTCCGGCATGGACAGTGACACCATCGATGCTGCGATGACCTACGGCCGTCGACGCGAGTATGCCGCCGAGGACCTGGGTCATTTCGGTGTAGGGATGAAGGCGGCGTCGTTGAGTCAGGCTCGGTTGCTCCGAGTGTGGTCTCGAAAGTCCGGGCACCCGACGCAGGGCCGCGAGATCGACTCGGCCTCAGTGCAGGGGCGTCAGTCAGTTTCGGTGATCGAGGACCGGCAAGCCGAAGAATTCTTCGACGCAGTCACGCCCCGCTTTCCCTTCGACACCGGAACTGTTGTCGAATGGCGCAGCATCACAACATTTCTCATGTCCGCGCACGCGGACGAGCAGACCAGCTGGCTCGAACAGACCATCAACGACGTGCGCAGTCACCTCGGCGTCGTATTTCACCGTCTCATCGAATCCGGCCGGATTGCTCTGACTGTCGATGTCTTCGACGTCGAAGCGGGACGCGCCGGCGCGCTGCGCACAGTCAGTGCCATCGACCCGTTCCGGTATCCGCGCACCGGTGACCCCAACTACCCTCGGACACTTACCGTGTCGATCGCCGGTGCCACAGTAACCACCGAAGCTCACGTGTGGCCCGCCCGGAGCAATGCACCGGAATTTCGCATCCACGGCGCCCCTGGCCGTGACCAGCAGGGGCTCTACTTCTATCGGCACGATCGACTCCTGCAGATCGGCGGCTGGAACGCGATAGTGCGGGGCCGACCGGACTACGGATTGGCACGAATTGCTGTCGATCTGAATGATTCTCTGCTGCAGCACATCACCATCAATCCCGAGAAATCGGGGGTGACGCTCGACGCCACTGCGTCGGCTGCCTTCGACGGGGCCGTCTTCACGGATGGCAACGGTGGATTCCGTTCGTATCTGACCGATGCCGAGCGCGTCGTGCGGGCAGCCCGAAGTTCTGCACCTCGGCCGATCAGCGTCATCGAGCCGGCATCCGGCTTTCCGGAAGACGTGCTCGATTCCTTCAGCGACGCCTTCGAATTCAGCGTCGGTGATGATCCTGTTGCGGTGGGTTGGCGAGCCTTGGCGCGTGATCAGTTCTTCGAAGTCGACCTCAAGACTCGAACTTTGTGGGTCAATGCGCGTTTTCGGCGTGATCTGCTCGGACGTCGCAGTCTCGACCCGGCTGACGCTCCGGTGCTCAAGACTCTTGTCTTCCTGTTGGTGAGTGAGATGTTCGAAGGAACGAGAATCGGCGCTCGTCAGAGGGAAAAGATGCAGGCGTGGCAGGAAGTGTTGATTTCCGCAGTGGCAGCGCACCGGGAGCAGGTAGTGCAGTGAGTGATGAAGTATTCCGTGCGGTTGCACGTGAACTCGGTGACGGGTTTCCGCCCGAGAATGTGCTCTACCCGGTCAACGCGCGCCTGCGAGCGAGCTATCCGGATGGCCTGACCATCGCGGACATCATCGATGTGTTCCTCGACGACAGTGCTGTCGGTGTACGAACGGCGCTCACCTCGCGTCTGCGGCAGTGGGATGCGGAAAGTGTTGAGACATGGGTGGGTTCGACTACCCCGCAGAGCCCGGAACGGCGGGCTCGGATCTACGACTTGTTGGGATTGCCGGTCGACGCCCACGCCGAGATGGATGCGCACTTCCCTCGCGAAGGTGGGCCGGTTGTCATTGCTGCTCAGCAGCCCTGGGACCCCTGGTACACCTCAGAGCGTCGTCGTGAGCATGACTTCTACTGGCGTGCTTACAAGCGAGTTCTAGCCGACAAGAACTGGGACGAAGCAACAATCGGAAAGCTGGACATCGCAACGACCGAGGTTGTGCATCGGCTCGCCGACCCAACCAGGCCGGAGCCGTATCAGTCCAAAGGTTTGGTGGTCGGCTACGTCCAGAGCGGGAAGACGGCGAATTTCAGTGGCGTCGTGGCCAAGGCGATCGACGCTGGGTACCGCTTGGTCATCGTTCTGACCGGCACGATCGAGATTCTCCGGAGCCAGACTCAGCGACGCCTCGACATGGAATTGGTCGGTCGTCAAAACATCAGTGCCGGTGTGGACGACGACTACGCCAACGACGAGGACTGGCGAAACGGGAACTTTCTCGAACACGAAATCGATCCGAACAAGACTAATGAAATCCCGGCTATCCGCCGGCTCACCACCTCGACCTTTGACTACAAGAGCCTGCTCGCGGGCCTGAGCGCACTGCACTTCGAAACAGTGGATCACTCCCTTCCTCTGAATGATCCGAAGAATCTGTACCCGAGCAATATTCGTATCGCGGTCGTGAAGAAGAACGTCTCCAGCCTCAAGAAGCTGGTGGCCGATCTGAAGAAAGTCCCGACCGAACTCGATCAGATCCCTGCCCTGATCATCGACGACGAAGCCGATCAGGCATCGGTGAACACAATTGATCCGAAGAAGATGAAAACCGAGCAGATCGAGCGGACGGCGATCAACGGACAGATCGCTGAGATCCTCGGTCTACTCAAGCGTGCCCAGTACATCGGTTACACCGCAACACCTTTTGCCAATGTGTTTGTCGATCCGGAAGACAGCGTCAACGTCTTTCCTTCGGACTTCATCGTCAGTCTCGAGCGGCCCGCCCCGTACATGGGTGGTGCGGACTTCCACGATCTCGACGATCTCGACGATCTCGACGATCTCGAAGACGACGACAAGACTCCGGCCAATTCGAACCAGAAAGCGTACGTACGGGATCTCCGGGCCGAGTGCGACGAGGATCGTTCTGCCGAACAATTGCGGGCTCTCGACTCGTTTGTCCTGACCGGGGCGATCAAGCTTTTCCGGGAATCGAAGGGCGTCAGGCCGTATCGGCACCACACGATGTTGGTGCACGAATCGGTGAAGCAGGCCGAGCACGACGCGGTGGCCAACGATTTCAAGGCCTTGTGGAAGTCGGCGGGGTACAGCCAGGCAAAGAGTCTCGCGAGGCTTGACAAGCTCTGGGCCGAGGACTTTGCAGTGGTGAGTGCGGCACGGGGCAGTGAACTGCCGAACCCTGAGTCGTTTGCCGAGTTGGAGGAGTTCATCGGCGCCGCCTACGACAAGATTTCCGAGGGCACCAGCCCTGTCATCGTGGTCAATGGTGCGGCGGAGAAGGACTACAAGCAGGATTCCCTCGACTTCCAGGAACGAGGAGTGTGGAAGATCCTTGTCGGCGGAACGAAGCTGAGTCGCGGCTTTACAGTCGAGGGCCTGACCATCACCTACTACACGCGTCGAACGGGCCAAGCTGACACATTGATGCAGATGGGACGATGGTTCGGATTCCGCCCCGGGTACCGAGACTTGGTGCGCCTGTTCATCGGCCGCACGGTTGGCGGACCCGCCGGCGCGGACTACGACATGTACAAGGCGTTCGAGGCGATCGTTCGGGACGAGCAGGAGTTCCGGAACGAGCTCACCAGATTCAGCGGCGTGAACGAGAAGGGCGAGCCGTGGGTCACTCCACGCGATGTGCCGCCGATGGTCTTTCAGCAGCTGCCGTGGCTCAGACCAACGGCTCGAAACAAGATGTTCAACGCCGATCTGGTTTATCGAGGCATGGGTGGTGAAAGTTTCAGCTTCACGATGCAGCCCCCGCGAGGCGACGGTTCGATCAACGCTCGGCACTTCGGGGCGGTTACACCATTGTTGAAGTCGTTGGACGAAACAGGGTCCTTCAATTTCGTTGACAAGGATGACGTTTCGCGATCGTTCACTGCGCGATACGGCATTGTCCCTGCCCATGTGGTGTTGGAGGCCGTCGACCAGTTCGAGTGGGCAAACGGGTGGGATTTCGGTCCCCACCGCGAAGCGCTCTCGACCGCAATCGAATCCGGATTGCTCGAAGACTTCGCAGTTCTGCTTCCGTACCCCAAGACCCGGGAGCCGATCGAGATCAAAGGTTGGCACGAGAAACTTCCGATCGTCAATCGCAAACGTCAGGAACGCGAGTACCGAACAGGTTTCACCGGTACGGCCGTTCGTGAGCGCGATGCGATCGAGCACATTGCGGGCACCCCGAAGAAGAACGGGGGACCGCTTGCGGGAGCTCTTCATCGGAAGACTCGCGGTGCGTTGATTCTGGTGTTTGCGAACGATCCGGCTCCTCGTCAGTTGAAACGGGCGCAGGCTGGTCCGGTGGACTCGCGCGATTTTGCGACGTTGTTCTCGTACGCGCTTCCACACGCAGCAGAGCCGTTGGGGCGAATCGGTTTTCGGGTGAGGCAGTCAGGGACAGGTGCGATCGTCGATGCGAACTAGGTGTGTTGTGGTGGGAGACAGGAATGGGTTCTGATGGCTAAGACGATTGCGACGATCAACCTCAAGGGCGGCGTCGGTAAGACGACGATCACCGCGGGGTTGGCCGAGTTCATGTCGCTCGAATTCGGTCAGCGCGTGCTGTTGATCGACCTCGATGCGCAGATCAATCTGACGACGATGATGATCAGTGAGGATCACTGGCTCGAACTCAACAAGCAGGGGCTGACCAGCGCAACCATTTTCCGTGACGCTGTCGATGGCACGTCGAACTTCGATCTCGAAGCTTCGATTCAGCGCGGAGTCTCGCCGGTCAAGCGAGTGACGGGTGTGGATCTGCTTCCCTCATCTCTCGATTTGATCGAGCTGCAGGAGGAGATCAGTGCCCTTCGGGTTGCTGATCGGAACTCCACCAAGCCGGTTGAATTGTTGAGGGATGCCGTCGCCCCGTTGATGCCGTACTACGACTACGTCCTGATCGATTGCCCGCCGAATCTCGGGCCGATCACACTCAACGGATTGGCAATGGCTGACGGCTACGTGATTCCCACGATCCCGGATGTGCTCTCCACGTACGGCATTCCGCAGATCCAGACGCACATCGCGAAGTTCGGCAAGGAAATCGGCCGTGAACTCTTCGAACTCGGGTTGGTGATCACCAAGTACAAGTCCAACTCGGCGGTGCACCGCACGACCGTGCGAAATCTTCGACGCGATCCCAACGTCCCTCACGTATTGCCGGAGTATCTCGCGGAGTCGAATCAGATTGCCGCGTCGGCGGAGTTTCACCCGTACAGCACTTTGAAGGTGAAGTACGGCAATGCAGGTCAGTTCGATCAGATGCGTGCAATTACGCAGAACATTCTCACGGAAGCGCAGGCGAAGCTATGAGTGCGGGTATCGATGAGGCGCGTCGTCGCGTGCAGGTGCAGGAGACCGGTGCCGCGCTCTTGAAGTTGGGTGCAACTAATGCCTCGGCCTCGGTGTTGCTGGCCAAGCTGGTTCAGGTCGTCGCGGAGGAAGCTGCCCGTACCCCGCGCTTCGCGAAGGCAATCGAAAGCGCTTTCGCAGTTCCGTCGGATGGATCCGCCGCTGTGGTACCTGCTTCTGCACCGGCACCGCGTCGTCGTGCTGCTGCCCCGAAGGTGAAACGGGAGCCGGGGGCTTTCGACCCGTTCGAGGTCTTCAAGGCGGAAGGGGAAGCGGTTCTGCTGGAGCGTCTTTCGACCCTCGATGCCGACGGGATCAAGGACATCATCGCGGAGCAGGAAATGGATACCCACAAGGAGACGGGTCGCAAACGCAAGGTGGATGTGCTTGCGGTTTGGACAGTGGAGAGGGTGAAGGCACTCACCTCGAAAGGGAATGCATTCCGGTAGGGGCTCCGCCACATGCGTCTTTTTGGTAGCGGGCGCCACCAGAAAGACGCACCGGTTCGCCGAACTACTTCATCGGTGGATAGCGACCCCCGGAGTGGCTTTGAATCGTTCCGCGCGGCGCCGGCTAGTGTGTGAACTTGCGGGTTGAACACTTACGAGGAAGGCGCATAGTGGCACCTTCGGTGATCTCCGAGTTTCTTGACCCATCGCCCGCCGCGCTGGCGGCGCAATGGAAGTCGGTACTCGCACGACAGGAGGTACCGAAGGGAAGCCGACAGGTTTCGTTCGTTCCAAGCGAGGTCGTGTTGTCGCTCTGCGCATCGCTGTTGGTTGACCATCGCCGGTTCGGTAGCTCCTCTGCACATCGTGCGGGAATGCCGGTCCAGCATCTTGCGCGTCTGTTCAAGCGTCGGCCCACGAGCTTTATCGCAAAGATGGCGAACCTGGATGGAACACGTAGTCATGGCGGGCGGCATGAGGTCGAAGTCGCGTCGTTGATGCTTTCGGACAGCGCGTTGATGCAGGACGTATACCTTCGAATTCTGCGATCGGCGCGTTCCCACGGAATTGACGAACATGTGTTGCCGGACTTCCTCGAATTGGAAAGCGGCGAAACGCTGTGGTTGGTGGGACAAGAAGAGCTAGTCCAAAGTGAGATCGAGAGATCCTTGGAGCAGTCGCTTGAAAAGTGGTCTAGCGAGCGTAACGATATCCCCATCGCGACCACTCAGCGATTGCTGACCTCCAGAGTTCGAATCGGCCAGCATCGGTTCGCCGCTGGCGTACTCAGCAATCACGAGCACCGCTGCGTGTTCTGTGGCCTTAGCGCGAATGTCGGGGGCCGACGCCGGCCGCGCCTCCTTACTGCAAGCCATATCAAGCCCTGGCGAGACAGCACTGACAAAGAGCGACTTGACCGTCGCAACGGCTTCACCGCGTGCCCGACACATGACATTGCCTTCGATACGGGGCTCATCACCGTCGACGAGGACTTGAACCTCCACTACGCGCCCGGCGTCGAGAGCGATATGGAGATCGAAAGTCCGCTTCGCGCCGCACTCGGGAAGCCACCTCTGAGAGACCGATTGATCTTGCCGGACAAGGCGGAGCGTCCGGATGTTGTCTATCTGGACTGGCACCGCACGCAGATCTATGTCGCTTCGTGACAAACACCAACGAGCGCTCTGCGTAGCTGGTCGAAGATGGGCCAGTCTATTTGACTTGGGTAATTCCAAGATCGCCGTCGACGGCGTCTGCTTCATCGCCGCACGCACAGTCACAGTCTCCGTCGCAACCGCCGGTGTTGCAGTCGCCGGCGTAGCTGTCGTCATCCGCGTCGCAATCGAGGGACCCGCCGAAAGATTCAGCAAAATCGTCGTCGAGTTCGTGAGTGAAGTCGTGGACCTCGTCGATCAGGTTCAGCAGATGCTGCGGAGCGAAGGGATCGGCGTCGAGCATCGTGGAGACCAGGAGGTGGTCACCGCTGAAGGCGAAGCGGAGGCGCGGCCATTCCTGCGCGAGTTCGATAAGTCGAGTCGCAGCATGCGAGGGATTGCCGAGGCCGGTCAGGACCGAGGACCAGACGTTGATCTGGGGTCCGTCGTCGGCGACGGTCACGTAGACGACAAATCCGTGAACCGGCACGACAATGTCGCCGTCGTCATCGGTGGCAGGCTCACTGCCCAGTAGTTCGGCGAGGGTCTGGACGCACAGGCGAACCAACTCGTCGCGCTCGTCCGTCACCAAGGCAATTGCGCCGTTGATGTGGAGGGGCTGGTCGGCGGTCGTGTCTTGGTCGCTCATGGATCCTCATGTTCTGTGCCAGTCCGAGCAGGCGCTGGGCACTGTTTTCGTGCGGTAGCTGTCAGGTCTACGGTAATCGGCGCACACTATTGTCCGCGCAGTGGATGATCAAAAATGCCTGCGCAGGGTCCGTGTTGATCAGGACTTGACAGCCGACCAGCGACGAGATGCGAGCCCCGACAAATCGGGCAGCCTTGTGGCAGTGAGTATCTCGGCTGTCGGTAGGTAGATCTAGCCTCCATACATGACGGGTCAGCGAGTTCGGCGAGCTTCACATCTGCGTTTGGTACCTGCACATCAAGCGGCGCAAGGCCCGATTAAGGCCCTTACGCCGAGGCAGATGCGGAATCAGCGTCGACGGCCGGAGGTGGCGAACTTTGTCATGCGAATCGAACTCGATTGCATCACGCCGCCTATTTGGAGACGGTTTTCGGTTCCGTCGAATATCGAACTGGACCAACTTCATTCGATAGTGCAGGCGGTGATGGGGTGGGGAGATCAACACGCTCATCAGTGGGTGAGTGTCCATCATTCAACGGACAATGGCCCAGATCGGTATATCGCGCCAGAGGTGATCGAGCGCGACGGATACCAGGAAGACGAGTTTGGTGAGGACGAAGTCCGGATCGACGAGGCAGTAACCGCGGTCGGGGAGTACGTCCGTTATGAGTACAACGCCCGCGCACGGTGGAGTCACACGTTGGTTCTCGAGCAGATTGTCGAAGACCAGCCGATTTCTGAGCCATCCTGTCTCGACGGCGAGAGAGCGTGCCCGCCGGAGGATTCTGGTGGTCCGATCGGGTATCGCGAGTTCCTGAACGTGCAGGCGAGTACCGGACTGTTCGATCCCGAACGTTTTGTTCCCGCAGAGTCCAATGCAGCAGTCACCATTGCAGTGGCACTGC
Source organism: Rhodococcus sp. IC4_135 (assembly GCF_011602025.1). NCBI lineage: Bacteria > Bacillati > Actinomycetota > Actinomycetes > Mycobacteriales > Nocardiaceae > Rhodococcus > Rhodococcus sp. IC4_135. Next base: position 13,938 of record NZ_JAAOLG010000033.1, on the reverse strand, counting down.
ATAAATCACCGCCCGTGGAAAGCTCGCTGTTCGAGAATTTCTTGCGCCGCCTGTCGGTTCATTCCGCACCGAAACTGTTTGCCGCAGTTGCCAAATCGGAGCTTCGCGGCGGATATGACAACTATTTCGAGGTGATGCGTGAGGGAGCAACCTGCCAACTGCTGTGGCTGCTGAACTCCGCGCGAGTCGGTGGGATTGCGTTGACGGCGTCCGGGGCACTTCCCTCGGACCATATTGCGGACGCCCGAGACGAACTCGATTGGGGCAGTGACTGGATCGATGTCACGGCAGGGAGTGACTCGCAATTGGCAGTACTCGTTGAAGCCGCCAAGACACTGGGATTTGTCCGGAAACTCCGAGGCACTTTGATTCTGACTCGACTCGGCGCGTCAGTGCTTGCATATGAAGGCGAGCTGTGGCGTCACATCGTGACGGCCATGCCGTTGGGAAAGGGTGAGTTGGCGCAGGAAGCCGGCCGAATTCTGTTCCTTACGTTGGCTGCCGGCTTGTCGGAGTCCGAACGTAGTGAAGTGATGATCGAAGGCCTCACGGCATTGGGTTGGTCGACAACAGACGGAACACGACTCGGGGACGACGATTGGACGTGGATGGTGCGAGACACTCTCGTGTACCTGCGAATGATCGGGGCGATTGTCTCCAATCCGCTGGACCAGCATGTTTCCGCCGATCCCGAGTGGGGCCGACGGTTTGCCAGGATGGTCCTGTCGATGTAGGTATGCGATCGAATCGAGCATCGATTTCAATCGATGCGGAGTTGTTATATGCGCTGGAAGCGCACGATTTTACTGCGGCGGAAACATGAATATTTTCGAGTGGGAAAATATCGGAGTTTTTGTTCAAAATTGCCATCATGCTAGGGTCGATTCTCGGTTGTTAAATTGCGTGGTCGAGCCAAAAGCTTGCGCAGAAGATTTATTTTGTGGAGGTTGGGTTTCCAAAAAGACGAAGTGCGTGTTGCTAGTCAATTGAATATGTGACCGGTGTTGGTATGGCGGTCGCTCTTAGGGCGTGCAGAAACGAAGCGCAAAGATCCTGAACAGGGGTTTTGTTCTTTGTTCTGCCGATTATGTGCGAAGGATGTGGCATGTGACGGGGTCCGACATGGTCCAGTTCAGTACCTTGGTAATTGTTTCACTGCTTATTTCTTTTTATGGTGGAACTTTTCTGATTTCTCTTCGTATTGGTAAGAAGCAGGAAAATGCCGACGGATTTATGACCGCCGGAAACAAATTAGGATTTGGTGTTTCGGCCGCGAGTATGACGGCCACCTGGATTTGGGCGTCGTCGATGTATGCATCCGCCACTTCTGGCTACACCTACGGAATCTCCGGACCCATTCACTACGGTTTGTGGGGCGCATTGATGATTCTCTTCATTTATCCCTTTGGGCAGCGAATTCGTAAAGTAGCGCCGAAAGCCCACACCCTGGCTGAGGTCATGTACGCGCGGCACGGACGCTCGAGTCAGCTGATGCTCGCGGGCTCCAATATCATCGGCAGTCTCATCAGTTTGATGTCGAACTTCCTCGCTGGTGGTCTGCTGATCGCATTGCTTTCTCCGTTCAACTTCATCCAGGGTGTGTTCATCGTTGCGCTGGGCGTTTTGCTGTACACGCTGTGGTCGGGCTTCCGCGCTTCGGTGTTGACCGACTTCGTTCAGCTGATCGGAATGCTCGGTGCGGTAGCGGTTTTGGTGCCGTTCATCTTCTTTGCGGCGGGGTTCCCGGCAGCCTTCGAATCCGGGGCAGGCAACCTTACTGCTGAGCAGGGCAACTTCTTCTCGAGCGTTGCCTTCTTCGAGCAGGGTGCGCCGTACATCGCGGCAGTTCTTGCCTACGCAATCGGCAATCAGACCATTGCCCAACGTCTGTTCGCGGTCCGCGAAGACCTGATCAAGCCCACCTTCATCACCGCAACCGTGGGATATGGCGCCACCGTTATCGGCGTCGGAATGCTGGGTGTTCTCGCGCTGTACCTCGGAATCGAGCCGATGGATGGTGACGTCAACAACCTGATTCCGCAGATGGCTGCGTCGTACCTGCCCGGAATTTTGCTGGCTGTCTTCTTTGTCATGATCATCGGCGCGCTGTCATCGACGGCGGACTCGGACCTTGCTGCGCTATCGTCCATCGTGATGACCGACGTTTACGGCCAAGCCGTCGCAGGCAAGGCTAATGCGAACCCTCGACGGATGCTGCTCATCGGCCGAGTAACGATGATTGTAGCCACGGCGGCGGCTATCTCCTTGGCAAGTCTGCAATTGAGCATTCTGGATCTGTTGGTGTTCGTCGGCGCGCTGTGGGGCGCGCTGGTGTTCCCGGTTATCGCGAGCTTCTATTGGGGAAAGGTCACCAACAAAGCCTTCACTGTGTCGGTGCTGGTGGCCCTTGCTGCCTTCTTGCCCGTCCGATTCAGTTGGGTGCCGATCGATGGGATGTTCGGGATCTTCTCCGACATCGTTGCCGTTGTCGGTATCGGAGTGGTGCTGGGGCTCATGGTTTTTGGATTCTTCGGTCTGAAGGCTGCGCAGATCGTCGGCGGCCTGGCGATCGTGCTGTCCGCACCGTTCGCAATCGGCTTCCTGCACGACTACCCAACGCTCAGCGGATCTTTGGTGGCCTATGCCGTCAGTACCGTCGTGTGCTTTGCGATGTCCGTCAATCAGCGTGAGACGTTCGATTTCGAACTGATCAAGCAGCGGACGGGAGACTTCGACGATGACGAGCTTCCTGCCGTGGGAGCGTCCGGAAAGTAACTTTCGAGACAAGTGGAAGGGATACGGATGAGTACTGCTCTACTGACCATTTACGTTCTGATCTGGCCGGCGTTGGTCTTGGTCGTGCTGGGAGTTATCAGCAAGGGATTCTTCAAGGACTGGGCAACTGCTCGCCGCAACGGTGAGGATCTCGTCTAACCTTTCACGCCGCCACCGACGGACTTCTTGTCGGTGGCGGCGGTCATATTGCGTCGGACACAGGGGGCAGCGTTATAGTTGCCCAGTGCAACACGACGGAGCAATGGGGCTCACCGGTCCACCGGCCGTTCATGACGAGCTGGTGCACCTGACGCGGCAGCTGATGACGGGGGATCGGCATTCCGATGACCACCCGTCGATCGCGCAGCATTCCTTCCTCTCCTTCATCGGCCGCAACGACGGCTGCAAGGCCACGGAGATCTCCGAAGTCTTCGGCGTCAACCGCTCGACCATCTCGCGCCAAGTGCGCGGGTGCATCGAGGCAGGCTGGGTATATGCCGATCCGGGATCCGTTCGTCAGGGCAATCCGCTGCACCTCACGGAGGCTGGCCGCAAATACCTCGACGCCGCCGACGCGCGTCGGCTCGACCAAGTCGCCGGCAGGCTGCACGATTGGACCGAGTCCGAGGTCGCAGACTTCGCCCGCGCACTCCACCGCTTCAGAATCAGCATCGAATCGCAGACCAACGGAGATGACACCCTGTGAGTGAGTACAGCGCCAAAGCCCAGTTCACCATCTCCGACAATGAGTCTGTGGTGCACACCGTCTTCACTCACGCCGAGCGCACGCCCGAACTGACGGTGTTCTCCCGCCCCAAGGGAGAGGGTTGGGTAGACGTCACAGCCAAAGAGTTCGCCGAGCAGGTCACCGGCGTCGCAAACGGTCTCATTGCAGCCGGGGTGCAGGCAGGCGACCGCGTCGCACTCCTCTCCGCGACCCGATACGAGTGGACGCTCTTCGACTTCGCCATCTGGGCTGCCGGCGCCGCTACCGTTCCGATCTACGACTCGTCGTCTCAGGGGCAGGTCAGCTGGATCCTCGAAGACTCCGAGGCCGTCATCGCGATCGTCGAAACCGGCGCGCACGAGCAGCTGTTCCAGGACGCGCCAAGCTCTCTCAAGGCCGTCATGCAGATCGACGACGGAGCAGTCGAAAAGCTGACCGCACAGGGCGCCGACGTTGACGATACCGAGCTGAAGAAGCGACTCGCGGGCATCAAGGCCGACGATCTGGCGTCACTCGTCTACACCTCCGGCACCACAGGCCGTCCCAAGGGATGCATCCTCACGCATCGCAACTTCCTGTCCGAGGTGCGCGGGATTCTGACGGCATCGATCGGCAAGGTGGCGGTTCCGGGAAACCGAGTCCTGACCTTCCTACCGCTCGCTCACGTGCTGGCTCGCGCGGTGTCCCTCGCGACGTTCGAAGCTGGTGCGTCGCAGGCGCACTGGTCCGACTTTGCCACCATTACAACTCAATTCGAGCGGTACAAGCCCAACACCATCCTCGGTGTTCCGCGTGTCTTCGAAAAAGTTCGTGACGGCGCAGCACGCAAGGCGGAGTCCGGTGGAAAGATTCCCGGCGCGATCTTCGCCTTCGCCGAAGCCACCGCCAAGGAGTACAGCCAAGCTCTCGACAAGGGCGGTCCTTCGCTGATCTTGAAGGCGAAGCACGCAGTGGCAGACAAGCTCGTGTATTCGAAGCTTCGTGAGGCTCTCGGCGGCGAGTGCTGGTTCGCGATCTCCGGCGGCGGCGCCCTCACTCCTGAGTTGGGACACTTCTTCCGTGGGCTCGGAGTTCCGATCTACGAAGGCTATGGCCTCACCGAAACCACTGCGGCGCACTGCGTCAACGTGCCGGGTGCTCAGAAGATCGGAACCGTCGGACAGCCGATGGGCGGCAACGGGGTTCGCATCGCCGAGGATGGCGAGATCGAACTCAACGGTGGAGTCGTCTTCAAGGGATACTGGAAGAACGACAAGGCCACCGAAGAGACATTCGTCAACGGCTGGATGCGAACCGGTGATCTCGGTGAACTCGACAGCGACGGTTACCTTTCCATCACCGGACGCAAGAAGGATCTTCTGGTGACGGCGGGTGGCAAGAACGTCTCGCCCGGCCCGATGGAAGACCGTATCCGTTCGCATTCCATCGTCTCGCAGGCAGTCGTCGTCGGCGACGGGAAGACCTACATCACGGCGCTGCTGACCGTCGACCCCGAGGTGTTCGAGAAGTGGAAGGCGGAGAACGGTAAGCCTTCTGGCGCGACCGTCGCCGAACTACGTGACGACAAGGACCTTCGAGCGGAGCTGCAGAAGGCTGTCGACGACGCCAATGCCGCTGTCTCGCATGCGGAGTCGATCAAGAAGTTCGTCATTCTCGATCGCGATCTGACCGAGGAAGACGGTGAGATGACAGCGACGCTCAAGATCAAGCGCAATGTCGTCGTCGATCGGTTCTCGAAGGAGATCGAAGGAATGTACGCGAAGAGCTAGGCGCGTTTGGGGAACTGCTCGCGGTAAGCCATCACGTCGTCGAGGCGGAACCTGCGGTGGGTGCCGCGTAGTTCGATCGGGAGTTTCCCGGCGTCGGCGAGTTTGCGTACATACGTGTCCGAAACGCCGAGGATCTCTGCTGCCTGCGAGGTGGTGAGGAGCTCTGCGACTGGCCCGAGGGCGACGCTGTCCCCGGCAGCGAGGTAGGTCAGGAGCTGCACGACGGCGTCGCCGACCGACGGTGGAATCTCGATCCGGACGCCGTCGAACACCAGCGTGGTCGTGTCCGTCGAGGTTTCGGCTCTCTGGGCCAGAGCCGTCTTGATCCGCTCGGCAGCGTCGCCATCGACTGCGGAAACAATGTGGTCGATGCTCACGCGATGTATCTCCGATCGAAGGCAGTGTTTCGCAAGCATAGACAGCGACAGTGTCCGTCGGCACGCTGGATGGCGCCGTGTGCGTTGCATTACACGAGTGCCACGGGTGGAAAACGATTTACCCACGTAGATCCGAATTCGAAGGTTTTGGCGCCCAAAGATATTCGAAGCGACGCATACGTAACTCACCAAATTTGGTGTACCCGCAAGTAACATCCTGAGCGTGGCTAGACGATCGGTAACGGTGAGATTCGACGTAGAGGAACTGAGGGCCCTAGAGACCCTCCAAGAGCTCACGGGCGCGGACATTTCCAGCGTCATTCGTGAAGCTGTGATCGAACATGCGCGTCGATGTGCTGCGCAGGGAAAGCCCCGCGACATCGCCGAGCGACGCAAATCGCTGACCTTGCAGGAAGCCTTCGCCAAGTACTCCGCGTTGTGCACCGACGAGGAGCGGGAAGCATCGTAGCGCTCTGTCGATGCGGCGGTGACTGGTTGAGCTCACAGTGATTCTGACTGTGGCGCTGGGTAGTTCGTACGAGGGATATTGCAGCAACAGAAGTGTTGCGTAGACCTCTGACAGGAGCTGGCCAGTGACGGACGTCCTCGAACTCTCCACCGATGTATTGGTGATCGGTGGTGGCCCCGCCGGCGCGTGGGCGGCGTTGCGTGCGGCCAAGGCCGGTGCAGACGTCGTCCTGGTCGACAAGGGATACTGCGGAACGAGTGGCGCGACGGCCCCCTCCGGAACGGGTGTTTGGTACGTCGAACCGGATGCGACTGCACGTGAGCGGGCAAAGGCCGGACGCGAGGCGCTCGGCGGATATCTTGCTGATCACCACTGGATGGACCGCGTTCTCGAGCAGACCTACTCCAACATGGATCTCCTCGCGGTAGAGGGCAGATATCCGTTCCCCGTCGACACCAGCACGGGCAAGCAGATACGCACCGGCCTGCAGGGGCCTGAGTACATGCGGCGGATGCGCACCTGGATTCGTCGGGCCGGGGTGCGCATCCTCGACCATTCGCCGGCGCTGGAGTTGTTGGTGGACGACGCCGGGCGAGTTCGCGGAGCTGCCGGATACCAGCGTCACGAACATCAGGACTACCGCGTCTCGGCAGGCGCGGTAGTGGTCGCCAGCGGAGGTTGTGCGTTTCTGTCCGGTGCGTTGGGTACCAATGTCGATACCGGTGACGGTGCATTGATGGCAGCCGAAGTCGGAGCCGAGTTCTCCGGCATGGAGTTCTCCAACGCGTACGGAATCGCAGCGGCCGGATCGACGATCACCAAGACGGCTTACTACGCGTACGCGACGTTCTTCCACGCCGACGGAAGCGTGCTCGAAGGTGCCGGTTCGGCGAAGGGGAGGTCCGTCATCGCCAGAACGTTGCGGAATGAGCCGGTATTCGCGCAGATCGATCGGGCCGACGCTGAGGTGCAGCGTCGAATGAGGCTGGGGCAGCCCAACTTCTTCCTGCAATTCGATCGCCGCGGAATCGATCCCTTCACCGACAAATTCGAAGTCGGCATGCTCGCTGAAGGCACTGTTCGCGGGACTGGAGGAATCAACGTCGTCGACGACGATTGCGCGTCATCGGTTCCAGGACTGTTTGCCGCCGGGGACGCTGCGACCCGAGAGCGAATCTGCGGAGGGTTTACCGGCGGGGGAAGTCACAACGCCGCATGGGCGATGTCCTCTGGTTCATGGGCAGGAACCGGTGCTGCGCGCTATGCGCTGTCGGTCGGACGCGGGGCTACCAGTGGTCTACGCGGAGCCGGAACCGTCGCATTGCGTAATCCGGCACGAACCGGGCTTACTGCCGACGACGTTGTGAAAGCTGCTCAAGCGCAGCTGATTCCCTTCGACAAGAACTACCTCCGCAGCGGTGATCGAGTATCCGCAGCGCTCGGTGAGCTCGAATCGCTGTGGGGTGCAGTGAGTGCGGATCTGGGCGCGGATCCAGCAGGTCGGATGGCGGCGCGGCAGGCTGCCGCGATCACGGCCGTCGGTCGCTGGATGTATCACTCGACGTTGGCGCGGACCGAGACTCGGGGAATGAGCAAGCGGGACGATTATCCCGAACTTGATGTGACGCAGCACCATCACGTCCTCACCGGCGGTTTGGATTCGGTGTGGACCCGGACTTCTGAATCTGTCGGGTCTGCACTGGTGGCGTCATGATCGAGCTGGTGTCCGCGCCTGACTGCATCGGCTGCGACAAGTGCGTAGATGTGTGTCCTACAGATGTTTTCGATCGGACGCCGTCGGGCGTCCCGGTGATTGCGCGCCAATCGGATTGCCAGACCTGCTTCATGTGTGAGGCATATTGCCCGACGGATGCGCTGTATGTGCATCCACAATCCACGCCGTTGGAAACGGCCGATGTGATCGAGGACGATCACATCGGCCGCTACCGAGAGAAGATCGGATGGGGCAAAGGGCGGGCACCTGGGTCGCTGACCGCGGTGGGCCCGGAGGTGCCCCGTCCGGTTACGACCTGACGAGAATCTTGACTGCAGTGTCGTTGTGCTCGATCAGAGTGGTGAATCCTTCGGAGATCAATTCTTCGAGCTGAATACGACCGGTGATGAATGGCGCTAGATCGACGACACCGTCCTGGACCATCTTGATGACCGCCTCATGGTCACGTACGTACGCGATGGTTCCGCGTAGATCGATTTCCTTGAGGACCAGCTTCTGCATGTCGATGGTCGCGGGCTTGCCCCAAATCGACACGTTGACAACAACTCCAGCAGGCCGGACCGTGTCGAGCATGGTGTCGAGGACCGCGTTGACGCCTGCGCACTCGAAGCCGATGTCTGCGCCGATGCCTCCGCTGAGTTCGAGGACGCGCGCCTTGACGTCTTCGGTGGTGGGATCGATGACGTAGTCGGCGACGCCACTGGAGAGAGCCTTGGCCTTGCGGGCTTCGCTGAGTTCGGTGACGATCGTCGTGACACCCAGCCCTTTGAGAACTGCCGCAACGAGGAGTCCGATCGGTCCGGCTCCGCCCACAATTGCAACGTTGCCGCTTTCGGCTCCACTGCGCACGACTGCGTGATGGGCGACGCTCAACGGTTCGATGAGAGCTGCCTCGTCGAGCGGGATGTTGCCGATCTTGTGGATCCAGCGACGGTCGACGACGACCTTCTCACTGAGCCCTCCACCTCCGCCGGCCAAGCCGATGAACCCCATCTTCGTACACAGGTGGTAGTTGCCCGCCTTGCAGGGTGCGCACTCGTTGCAGACGAAGTAGGGCTCGACGACAACATTTTCACCTACCTCGACGTCCGTGACACCTTCGCCGACCTCTTCGACGGTGCCGGAGAATTCGTGGCCCATCGTGACCGGCGCATTCTCGTGTGAGAGTGGATGCGGGTGGCCGGGTGCGGAGATGAAGATCGGTCCCTCGAGGTACTCGTGGAGATCGGTGCCGCAGATTCCGCACCATGCGACCTTCAGCTTGACTGTTCCTGGCCGCAATTCGGGCTCAGGGATCTCTTCGATCCGGATGTCTTTCTGCCCGTGGAACCGTGCTGCCTTCATTGATCCGCACCTCACTTCGTTGTGAATCCCCTGGTAGATCGACGCTAGGCCGATTATCGGCGTGGGTGAAGGGTTGCAACGGAATGCAATGGGGTGGAACCGATCGGTGCTGGGGAGCGTCCAATACTGTGAGCGGGCCGCGAACGAGGGGGAGTGCTGTGGGAGTGAGGGGTGCAGTGGTCTTGGTCGCGGCCGCGCTGTTGGTTGGGGGTTGTTCCTCAACGGTCGAGGGGCATGCAGTGCGCCCAGAAGGAACTGATGGGCTGTTCGATCCATGTTCGGCGATCCCGGACGATGTTGTCTCGAGTCTTGGCGTTGACGTCGGGACGGAGGACAACGGAGTGCTCGGCGTACGTCAAGCGGAGTTCGAAATCTGTAGCTGGGAATCCGACTGGTACGCGCTGGGCGTTTGGTCGACATTTCACTCGCTTGACGACGTTCGTCGAAATCCCAAGGACACTGACATCCGTGATGCTCCGATGGTTGCTCCCGGCGCTGTCACCTTTCGCGAGGTCACGGACGTCCAAAAGAATCTGTGCATGGTCGCGATTCCAGTTGTTCAGGGTGCGGTGTTCGTAAGAGTGGACGCATTTCTGGGCGAGCGACACCAGGAGGAAGTCTGTGCATTGGCGACCCGCCAGGCGATCGCCCTGCTGGCGTACTTACCAAAGTGATACTTGCGTTGAGAGGGATGGCGGCAATGGTTGAGATGTTTTCACTCGATCCGAAAACTGCAGAACTACTGCGCGATTATTGCGGCGACTGGCTTGGTGAGTTGCGCAAACTCTCCGTTCCCGCTCAGCGATTGGGAACAGTTGACGGCTTCGGGACTCTGGGCTCGGCGCAGGCGTTGCGGGACAAGTTCGCGCAGAAGGCTGTCGGTGGCCACGATGCGCTCGTCGATGTGTTGGCGAGTCATATCGCGGTCGTGGAGGCAATGCAGGCTCAGTTTCAAGCCTGCATCGACAACGCATTGGATCAGGAGTCGTCGAACGTCTCGACTTTGAGGTCGATCAACCAACCGAACTGAGTCAGTGGATGTGTCGCTGCCAATCGGCCGGGACACGGCCTTTAGGCCCTGGGGTCGGCTGATCTGCGGGATGTGAAGTGGGCGCCGTCAATTCAGGTCCGTCGTACGCCTCGTTGGTTTCGAAGCTCCAGAACCAATCCTCGCCAGGTTCGTAGCTCTGCATGAACGGATGCTTCGTCGAGGCCGCATGCTTGCTCGCGTGCTGTGACGGTGAGGAGTCGCAACAACCGACATGACCGCACTGCGCGCATCGACGCAGGTGCACCCACCAACCGCCGCTCGCATCGCATTCGACGCATCCCGCGCCACTGGGCGGGACGCTCGGATCGATCCCGGCTGGAAGTCCCTCGGTCATGGTCCACCCTCTCACTGGCTGAAGTCGGTCATTTCATCGTGCGCTTTGCGTTCTGGCCGTGCAAGGGCGACTAGTCGTCGCGCGTATCCCGCGGTGGGCCCGCGATAGGCAACAAAACTCTGAACCGGGTGTTACCGGGCTCCGACGTCACCCGCAGTTCGCCACGGTGCTTGCCAACCACAATTCGCCACGAAATATCAAGACCGAGACCGGTTCCCTCGCCAACAGGCTTAGTCGTGAAGAACGGTTCGAAGATCCTGTCGATGACGTCATCGGGAATCCCGGCACCGGTGTCGCAGATCTCGATGCACACGCGGTCGCCATCGCGGCTTGTCCGAACGGTGAGTGTTCCCGACCCGTCCATGGCAGAGACCGCATTGTCGATGAGGTTGGTCCACACCTGATTGAGTTCGGCGGCGTACGCGTCGATCGGTGGCAGCGCGAGGTCGTATTCCTTGACGACTTCGATTCCGCTTCCGATCTTTTGCCCCAACATGATCAACGTGCTGTCAAGTAGTTCGTGGACATCGATGGTCTGGAAGGGCGCGCGGTCCATCTGAGAATACTGTTTAGCCGCACCGACGAGAGTCGAAATCCTCGTTGTGGAGTCGGCGATCTCGTTCATCAGGAGTTCGGATTCGATGGTGTAATTCAGCCAGCGAATTGCGCCTTCGAGTACGGACTCGTCAACGGCTGCAGCAACATTCTCGAGCCAAGCGGTGTCGAGACCAGCCTGCACGAAGGTCGGAGCCAGATCCCAACCCTCTCGAATCGAATGATCCTCGAACCATTCACCCAACGAATCCTCTCGATCCGAGGCTTCGAGGGGAGTGAGCGTCGGCGCCTTGGCGACAACCTCTGCAACTTCCTCTTGAAGCCGCATGAGCGTCACGAGGGCATCGCGGTCGTAGGTGCCCGATGCAACCATTCCCAGTTTGTGACGCATACCTGCGACACGCTCGCGCAAAGACGCGGTCGCTCGAACCGCTGCGGCTGCAGGGTTATTGAGCTCGTGAGTCAACCCGGCCGAAAGTGATCCGAGTGCAAGGAGTCGCTCTCGCTGATCGATGATCTGCTGAGTGTTCTTCTTGCCGAAGAAAACACCTTCGAGCAGATGAACCGCCATCGGAAACCACTCGCGCATCGCGTTGCCGAACTTGTCGGCGTCCAGGACGAAAAACGTCGAAGGAGTCGTCACTCGCATCGACCCCGCGTAGACCTGCGGTACACGATCGCCGAGGTACGCCGTCCATCCTCCCGAGTAGACGCCACGCTGGGTGGTCCTGTTGATTTCGATGTCTTCGCCGCCCGACAGCTTGGACAGCACCACCTCGCCCTCGATCAGGACGTAGAAGCAGGTGGCAGGCTCACCTTCGAGGTAGACCTGACCTCGGTCAATCTCGGTGATATGGCCTGCCTGGCAAAGCGATTCGAGCTGATCGTCGGTGAGCTTCTCGAACAGGAACAGGGTGCGAAGCAGGTCGGGGCTGCACTCAGGAATGGACATCGAATCTCCCTATTGTTGAGCGAGATAGCGGTGGACAAACATCACGGCCATCGCGCCCTCTCCGACGGCCGACGCAACGCGTTTGGCCGATTCGGCGTGTACGTCCCCGGCGACAAACACTCCGGGGACACTGGTTTCGAGATGATGTGGGGCGCGATCAAGCGGCCACCCGTCCGGGGTGACACCTTCGGATGGAAGGTCCGGGCCGGCGAGAACGAATCCATTCCCATCGCGGACCACCACGTCGCCGAGCCAGTCGGTCAGGGGAGCGGCACCGATGAAGATGAACAACCACTGAGCATCGACAGTGTCTTCTTCTCCGGTGGCTCTGTTACGCAGTGTGATTCGTTCGAGGTGATCGTCACCCTCAGCGCCGACTACCTCCGTGCACGTACGCACGGTGATCTTCGGATTCTTTTCGATCTGCTGAATCAGGTAGTAGGACATCGATGCTTCGAGCGAGTTGCCGCGAATGAGAATGGTGACGGACCTAGCTCCGCGGGAGAGGTAGACCGCAGCTTGGCCGGCCGAATTGGCGCCGCCGACTATGTACACATCCTGCTCGCTGCACCGTGCAGCTTCGGTGACGGCCGATCCGTAGTAGACCCCTCGGCCGGTGTAGGTGTCGAGTCCCGGCGCCGAAAGCTGGCGATAGGAAACACCGGTCGCCAAGATGACCGAATGGGCGTCGACCGACGAACCGTCGTCGAAACGCACTGTGCGGGCCGAGCCGTTAATTTCCAAACCGGTGACGTCTCGAGCGGTGATGACCTCGGCGCCGAACTTGGTTGCCTGGCGTCGTGCGCGATCGGCCAACTGTGCGCCGGAGACTCCGTCGGGGAAGCCGAGGTAGTTCTCGATCCGCGAACTCTGGCCGGCCTGACCGCCTGTCGCTCGCCGTTCGATGAGAACCGTCCGAAGCCCCTCCGAAGCGCCGTACAGAGCAGCGCCCAGACCCGCAGGGCCGCCGCCGATGACAACGAGATCGTAAAAGTCTTCGGAGAGGGTGGTACTCAACCCGAGTTTGTCGGCGAGTTCGGCGTCAGTGGGCTCAACGAGGACATCCCCATTGGATGCGATGACGACGGGAAGCCGCAGTTCGTCGATACCGGCAGCCGAGAGCAGTCGTTGGCCCTCCGGCTCGTCCGACATGTACCAACGATAGGCAAGTTGGTTGCGCGCCAAAAATTCTCGAACGTCGGATGATCGCTCGGACCAACGATGGCCGACCACCTTGGTTTCCTCGGCAGGGTGATGACTCGAGCTTGCCCAGGCATCGAGCAGCGCGTCGATGACGGGGTACAGCTTCTCCTCCGGCGGATCCCACGGCTTGAGGAGGTAGTGGTCGAGATCGACGACGTTGATGGCGTCGATCGCAGCATCGGTATCGGCGTAGGCGGTCAGCAGAACGCGCCGAGCTACGGGATACAGGTCCATTGCCTGTTCGAGGAACTCGATTCCACTCAAACCGGGCATGCGGTAGTCGGCGACGATCACAGCGACTGCATCGCCGCGAAGTTTCATTTCACGCAAGGTCTCGAGCGCCTGGTCGCCGGACTCCGCGCGAATGATTCGGTACTTCTCGCCGTACCGTTTCCGGAGGTCTCGAACGACGGCACGCGAAACACCAGGATCGTCGTCGACGCTGAGGATCGCTGGTTTGGCCGGGGCTTTCGGTGCGCTCACTCGGTGCCTTCCCGAAGTTGTAGTCAACCTCTCCAGTATGCGACTGCTGAGCTGAGCGTCAATCGCTGGCGATGCGCTCTGAGTGAACCGGGGACCGTGAACTGGGAATTTGAAGATTGCGGGAACCGATCGGGCCTCCGATACATCCAATAGTGTGGGTCCAC
>NZ_JAAOLG010000032.1:0-48827 GCF_011602025.1 Rhodococcus sp. IC4_135 | reverse complement strand
GACACGTTCGCTCGACCCGACAGGCAAGGGCCAGGCACGATGGATAACGAGGTGGAAGCCCGCTCTGAACGCGTTTGCGATCACGTTCGCCGATCGTTGGCCGGGATCGGAAACTTACTGATGGAAATCCGCCGAAACACCGTTAAAGAGATAGACCCGCTCCTCCACCCGAACTGCGTTGTGCAGTGTCAGTCGGGGATGGAGTCGGCGCGGGACTGGATCTTCTGGACGACTACGGCGCCGGCCGCGATGGCCGCGACGGCGACGATTCCGGCCATGATGACGTATTCGAGGGTGGACGGGCCGCGGTCCGAATCCTTACCGCCTGCACGCTGCAGGAGGCTTCCTGCGAGTGCGGCGACGAACATCGCCGTGAGTGTGAGGTAGGAGGTGATGGCGGCGCGGGTTGCGCGGCGGGTGGTGGTGATGGCTTTGGTGGTCATGGTGCGCTCCTTGTTGGTGTGCTGGATGTGTAGCAGTTGTCCTGGACTGGATGAGTCCGGTCGATGAGTCCTTCTTCGTTTTGCCTGTTCAGAGGGATTTCCTTTCGTGGGTTTGGTTAGCCGCTGATGACGGAAACCGCCGGGATCAGGAGTAGTGCCATGAACAGGCCGGCGAGACCGGCAAGGGGCATGGCGAGCTTCTCCGTTGCCTCGACGGCGGCGGACTGTTCAGCGGAGGTCTGTGCCGAGCGCAGGCTGGCGGCTTTGGCTCGCAGTGAGGTGTACACGCTGGCGCCTTTGTCACCTGTCATCGTCATGATGTCTGCGAGGTCGCCGAGTTCTGCGAGTCCGAGCTGCTGCGAGACGCGAGTGAGAGCACTCCAGGGCGCTTCGCCGGAGCGGCCCGCTTCGTAGAGTTCCTCGTCGAGTCGGAGGAACACCCAACTGTCTCCGACTTGGGCGGCGATCTCGAGGGATTGCGTGGATCCGACTCCGCCTCGTCGGCATAGCGCGACGAGGTCGATGTAGGAGCTGAGGGCTTGTGCGAATTCGGCGCGGGCGGCAGCTGCGCGTCGCCGGATGTCGATGTCGGGAATCATGAAGAGGAAGACGGCGGTCGCGAGTGAGAGGATCGCCGGCATCGACCATGCCAATCCCAGTCCGAAGGCTGTCAGGACCAGGTTGAGTATCGGGAAGATCAGCAGACCGAAGAACGCTGCGACAAGTTTTTCGCCGAGCACGTGCGCCGGATCTTTGTGCAGCAGTGAGAGGTCCGCTGTGGGGAGGGTGAGGAATCGGCTGTCTTGTAGGTAGGGGTGTACGCGGAGGCCGAGCCTGTTGGCGAGCCCGTCGACGAGTGATGTTCCTGCGGTGTTTGCTTTTTCCGGCGCGGGTCCGGACATTCTGGACATCACGTCGGTGAGGGCGGGTTGGGCTCGCAGGAAGTACAGGGCCACGAGGTAGATGCCGATTGTGCCGACGCTGGTGTAGACGATGATCGTCATGGTGATACTCATCGCTGCGCTCCTACGAGGTCAGTGCGTTCGACGCGGTCGTTGGTTCCGATGAACCGCGGGTAGACCGGCGGCTTGGTGGCTTGTTTCATCCAGTACAGATCCGCCGCGAAGAGCGTCAGCAGGATCAGCAGGACGATCTGCATTCCGCCTGAACGGTAGGGCTCCATGAAATTCGTGAAGGCGAACGCTGCGGCGAGGACGGCGATGGTGATGATGGTGACCCATTTGGCTTGTGTTCGAGTCGATTTGCGGTCCGCTTCGATGCGGCGGCGGCGGGCGACGGTGTCGCCTACGTCTTCGGCGAGGCCTTCGAGGACGTTGGCCAGGCCGACACCACGCAGTTGCATGGCGAGAAGGAGGGCGCCGCAGATCTTGTCACCGACGCTGTCGTTGAGGTCGGATGCGAATCGTGTGACCGCTTCGGCGGGTGGGACATTGTTGCGGAGCCTGTTGATGAAGGCGGTGATCTCGTCTTTCAGCGCTTCTGGGATGGGGGTCGAGATGATGGTGTGTTCGATTCCGGAGCCGGCTCGCATGCTGCTCGACAAGTTGCGTGTCCATTCGTCCATCGAGGACAAGCGACTGATCTGGTGTTCGGCTTCCGGTCGGCTCAGGAGGTAGGGCAGACCCACGAGAAGGGCGGGGACGAGGAAGAGCGTGAAGAGCCATCCGCTCAGGTAGTAGACGGTGGCGCCTGCGCCGATTCCGACGGCCAGGAGAAGTTGGGTGGTGCCCGATAGTTTCGCTCGTTCGCCCTTTCGGCGGCGCTGACGGGTGGGGGCTGTGGGGTCGCGGCGGTCCCTCCACCCCACGACGAGGCAGCCGACTCCTGCGCAGAGCAGCAGGACGAGGAAGACGCCGATTTGTTGGTACATGATCATGCAGCTCCTTCGTCGTCGAACAGATCGCGTTCTTCGTCGAAACTCCGAAGAGTGTCGGGAGGGAGGTCCACTTTCTTGAATCCGCCGGCGAGGAGCTTGCGCAGCATCGGCTGCGGGATGCTGCCGAATACGCCTGTGCCGTCGGAGTATCCGCGGTAGATGTTGGAAAAGCTGGGTAGCTTGTCGGTGTCGCCAGGTTCGACGTAGACGACTTCGGAGACGTATCGGACTGCGGTTGTGGTGCCTTCGCGGCTGACCCTGACCTTCGTCGCCAGCTGAACGATCACATCGACGTGTTCGGCGAGTTGCCGCTCGATGTATTCCGCTGACGCGTTCATCGGCGGCTCTTGGGCGAGGTTGGCGAGTCGGTCGATGACACCGCGTGCGGTGTAAGCGTGGGTGGTGAAAATTCCGCCATTGGCCGTTTGGAGGGCCTTGACCAGGGCGAGGATCTCGAGGCCTGCGATTTCACCGACTACAAGGAAGTCGAGTCCCTGGCGGACGAACTCGTAGAGAATTGCGCTCAGACTGAAGCCGCCGGCTAGTTGTCCGTCTGCGCCGCGTTCACCGCCGCCCATGATCATTTCGGCATCGACGATGAAGTCTCGACGGCCTGGGAGCTCGTCGAGGAAGAGTTCTCGTTCGGTTTCGGCGACTCCGATTCGTGTCTGGATGGGGAGTGCGTTGGCCAGGGCGCGGGCGAATGTCGTTTTGCCGTAGCCCATTCCGCCGCCGACTCCGGTCGATGCTCTTCCTCGGATGGCGCACCCGAGCATGTGTGCAAGTTCTGGGGGCATCATGCGGTGGTCGAGTGAGAGTTGTTCGAGGGTGATGTTGGTCAGGCGGTGGATGCGGATTGCGACAGAGGGCCGGATGGTGGTGTATCCGAGGACCGAAAGTCGGTGGTTTCCTTGCATGTTGAGCCGGAGGGAGGGATTGATCCTGGAGAAGGGCCTGCCGCCGTTGTCGGCTCTGGATGCGAGCAGACTCATCCATTCGAGGAGTTCGTCGCTGCTGTCGACGACGGAGTCTCTGGATTCGTAGTGTCCGTCGGGGTATTTGACGTACACGGCGTCGCCGTTGAGGTAAATATCTGTGATGTGAGGTTCTTCGACGAGGTCTTGAAGAGGTCCGAGGCGGAACTGCGCGTCGAAGATCGCCTTGATGAGGGCGTGTTCCTGGTTGAGATCGAAGGTTTCGCCTCCGGACCGGATCGTTTGTTGGACGTGGTTTTTCACCAGCCGGGTGATTGTCTCTCGCCCGTATTCGCGTTCTTCGTCTGCGGTGAAGGGAGCGACGATTTTCGTGTTCTTCGGATCGTTGAGCTCTCGGTCACGCTTGGTGCGGTGTTCGCGCAGCAGCTCGGCCGCTTCTCGCTGCAGGGTGCGGACGAGTTTTCGGTCGACTGGGATCTTCGGGGCCGCACTCCGCTGCGACTGTACGACCTCACCAGGGGCATTGTGCCGCGGCGCTGGCGGTAGGTCGTGAAGGTTGTTGGTGCGGAAGAAATCCGCGGTCTCTGCCGGCACCGGCACCACTGGTTCGGGGGCAGTCTGGGGCTGATCGGCGATTGGAAGCATCGAGGAGAAGAACGGGAGATCGGTGATGTTCTTGTGCGTAGTCTGCGCTGTCTCGTCTGTCGTCATCGTCGGTCTCCTGTCATGGCGAGGCTGGACTTCCAGTCGGCCTGGTGGGTGGCCGCGAATTTTTCGATCTTCGGCCAGGTCGTTCGGTGCAGTGCACGCAGATACAGCGACCGACGGCGGCGCCACTTGGTCAACACCTCACCGTCGGAGAACACCCGCGCGTCCTTCGAATCCGGGATGACCGCGATGACATCGAGTCCCGCGACCTTGGCTACTTCGTCTGCGTTGTACGGGGATTCGCCGATGAGGATCAGCCCGAGGCTTGCCGTGGACTGTGTAGCGGACAGTTGTTGACGCAATCCGTTGATCGACGCTCGCAGTGCTGCCAGTGCCGGGCGAGTAGTGCGGGTGACGATGGCAATAGTCGTGGCATTGACGATCATTTCCACCGGTGAGCCGTGTTGTCCGATCCGGCCGGCGTCCACGATGACGTTGGCATCGTCGACCCCGAGTCCTGCGAGGTGGATTCCGAGTGGGCTCCAGACGGCGCGCATTGCGTCGACTTGAGCGGAATGCAGAAGGCCGGGGAGAACCGAGACCGTGGTGTCGGGGAAGGTGATCACCTCGGCGGCCAGCGCTGATTTGAGGCGTCCGTGACGGTTGGCGTCGACGAGGTTGATCAACGATTTGTCGTGGTAGCGGCCGCCGAGCAGGTATCCGGCGAGCACCGGCGAGGAGCCGATGGGGTCAGCTTCAACCAAGAGCGTGTTGCTACTCGGTGAATTCAAGGCCAGAGCTAATGCTGTCGTGGAGACCCCCGGTGCCCCGGATGCTGAGATGAGTGCGAGATACATCGATAGTCACCGCACTCGGTTGTCGAGGACGATGGACACGCGCTTCGTCGCGGCACGCGCCGCGACCCAGTTTGCTTCAGCTTCCGGGACCAGCAGATTGAGAGTGGTTTCGCCCGCTTCCGCGATGACAGTTGTGGAGTAGACCTGCGCCTTCGTGTTGACGGGTCCTGTGACGGGCGGGTCGTCGCCTTCGCGGGGTGTGTCTACGACGCGGATCATGTCTCCGGGGACAATCGCTTCCGACGGTAGGTGTGGGTATCCCACGGTGATGCCGACCATCGTCAGGCCTTCCCCGGGTACTACCTGGTCGGTGACGGCTGCGGGCATCAAGACGGATCCGGCCGGCAGACGCGTGCCGGCGCTCATGCCGATGACACGGCCGCGTTCACCTGCTGAGAGCGCACCCAGGTCCGCGTCGACGTTGACGGTCTTCACCGTGAGGTCCTTCGACTCGATGACTTGACCCTGTTGGACGTCGCGGGCGAGCACGAGGACATCCGTGGTGGCCCGCATGGCACTCACAGCGGTGAGCATCCCGATCACAGCGACGATGACAAGGGCAATGCCCACGGCCAAGTAGATCGGGCGTCGGCGAACACGCGCACGGGTAGTCAGATCAGGTGGGCCATCCGGGTCTGCGCCGTTATGTGCTGGTGGTTTGTCACCGGACGAGCGGATGGAATCGATCTTTTTGGTCAGTAGGGATGCCATGTGTGGTGGTCCTTCACAGTGGACGAGTGGACGAGGTGGGCAGGTCGTACAGGGACAGTAGGACGGGACCTGGACTGGCTGGCGCCAACTGCGCTGCAGAACGGTTTGCCTCGGCTTTTCGGTGGCGGTAGGTTCGCCGCAATTCTTGTCAATTCTGATGACAAATCTAAAAGCCAATCTGGATGGCATATTAGAAGGGTTGCGGCATGGTGTCTAGCGATGGACGGACCAACCCGATGAGCCGCAACGTCCTGCGCGGCTTCGACAAAAAAGCATTCGCAGTTGCCCGAAAGGCAGCTCGGATGTCGCGCGGCGATGTCGCCCGCTTGGCTGACACGACTGCCGCGACTATCCGCAATTGGGAGATCGGTGCCGTGTCTCCTCAAATAGATTTCCTGGCCAGAGCCACGAAGGCGTTGAACATCGAGATCGGCGACGTCGTCGTCACGGATCCGGAGCAACGCTTTCTCAGCGACTACCGATGCCTGGTCGGCCTTACCCAACCCCAGCTCGGCAAGGTGTGCGGGCTGACGACCACCACGATCACGCGCATCGAACGCGGTGAGATCGCTCTCACCGAGAAGATCGAGATCGCTTTGGCGGACGCGTTGGGGATTTCCAGGGAACAGGTGAATCGGGCATACATGAAAGCCAAGCGGCGACCTCCTGGAACGCCTGCCTGAGCCTCGCCGTACACGTGGCATGGCTATCCCCCTCTGGAGCAAACTCCGAGGTTCTCCCCGCCCCGGTGTTGACTCGTTTCCCTGCTGTTTCACTCTCCTGCCTGCCACGCCAGCTGAGAGTCTTCTTATGAAACAGGACAGCAGGTTTGTGTGGCCGATGCGAGGGTTGCCGGTACCACTAAAGAGTGTTACCTGCGAGTATTGACTTTTCGTCGAAGCTCCGCTTTGGGTGTTATGCCGCGTTACAGATACCCGCGAAAGGTCACGCATGGACACGGTCCGACCGCCCAACCTGGGCGATTACGTTCGGGCGTTGCGCACACGATCCACGCCGCAGCACCCGGATGGTCTGACAAGAGCCGAATTTGCGGCCAACAATTACTGGAGCGTGAGCTATATCACGCAGATCGAACGTAACGTAGCGCCGAACCCGTCGGTCAAATTCCTCGAAAGCGTGTCGCGAGAACTCTTCCTCGATCCGGCCCAGAGGCGACATCTGTACAACCTTGCTCGTCGCACTCAAACTGAACGGGAAACATCAACCACCCCGTGGACGATCGATCAGTACCGATCGCTCATCACACCCGAGATGCGCACGGTGATCACAGCGCTCAATCCACATTTGGTGGCCTATCTGGACGAGCGATGGAATGTCATCGAATGCAACGCTGCCTACGATCGCGCCTTTCCAGGGCTTCTCGACGACGGCAATGTGTTGCGCTGGTTCTTCTCCACGCCGCAGTCCAAGCGCGTCATGGTGGAGTGGGAAGCCGAGACGACCTTGACGGTGAACTGGTTCCGCGCGTTGATGGGACGCTATTACAACCCTGAATGGGCGATCGAAACCCTGCAAGAACTGAGCCAGTTCCCGGCCTTTCGGCGCCTGTGGGACAAAGAGGACGTCCGATTCGGCCGGCACCAGCCATTCATGCACCTGCGCGATGCCGACACCGGCGAGGAATACCGCGTTCACGTCCAGGTACACACGGAAATGCGCGGCGACTACCCCGTCCAGATGTACTTAGGGGTGCGAATCCCGGGAACGCAATAGCTGCTCGAACCGCTACAGCCAGCCGGTTTCGACCATCTTCACGAAAGCTGCGATGGTCTCGTTCACGGGCTGCGGGTGCGTCCAATTGGCCGCGTGACCTGCGCCGGGAATGGTGAGGACCGGAACTGCGAGCGGCAAATGGTCGTACAACTGTTTCGCTTTGGCCGCAGGCGCGGACATGTCGTGTTCACCGCGGACAATCAAGGCCGGCACCGCGATGGCTTTTAACCGGTCGACGACATCGTCGCGTTCGATCAAGCACTCCGCAGCCGGCCGAATCGCTCGACGATCGCTCGACGTCCACTTCTCGATCCACGGCGCCCACGACTCTCGTGAGTCTCCACCGATCAATTGCGGCGCCAGAGCTTCGACAAGCGGTTCGATCGGCGCATCGCTGCACCACTGATCGAACATGGCCCTGTATCCAGCTTTTTCGTCATCGGTGCAGGCAGATGCTTCGGTGTCGAGCAGCAGCAGCGCTTGGACTCTCTCCGGGGCGAGCAAAGCAGTCCGCAGCGCGGTGTAGCCGCCCTGCGACATTCCGCCGACGATCGCTGTCTCGACACCGAGGTCGTCGAGGACCGCGAGGGAGTCGCGAGCCAAATCCCAGTACGTGAACGCGGCACCGTGATCGGTTGTTCGGCCGTGCCTGCGAGAGTCCCAGGCCACCACCCTGACCTTGCCTGCGAGGGCATCGACCTGCGGGGCGAACATCGACGAATCCATGAAGAATCCATGACCGAGCAGCAGAACGGGACCCGCTCCCCCACTGTCGGTGTAATAAATATCGGCGTCGGGCGTTCTCACGTTCGGCACGAACCTGATACTAGGGGTGACGCATTCCTTCGCCACCAGTGGCCGAGGGCGAGGACGCTGAGTGGACTGAAAGGCACACCGCCGCCTCATGCGACCGGCCGCTGCGGCGGGTCTCGATAGGGAATCCGGAAGCGAGACACGGGCTGGACCTTGAATGACCTCGTGCGCAGAGGTGCGGCGCAGCTGTTTAGAAGAGATAGGGAAGCAGGAACGACGCCACGATCAGGAAGGCTCCGAGGACGACGAGAGCCGTGAGATTGCGTCTCATACCCGCGGCTTTTTCTTCGTAGTACCACTTCTGGGCTATAGCGTCGCGGCGCTCGTATTCCTCGAGTAAGTAGGAATCGCGATCGCTTGAAGGGCCTCCGCCACCGAGAATGCGCACCAAATCGTAGCGATCGGGGCCGACGAAGCCGAGATCTTGGACTTCCCTGTCATGGAACGATGCTGACGAGTCCGAATGTGCCATTTCAATACCTGACGCTTCCTGGTGTTCCGCAAGCGGATAGTGACCGCGGATTCGATCCTGCTCATGTGCGAACGTGGATACGGGAGTCCCCTGAGTTCCTGATGCGCGACCATAGAAATACGTTGCAGTGAAACGTCTTTCGTAGGTGCTGTAGTTGGGCTAGTCCGGGTTTTCGGGCAGTCCTTCAAACACGTCCGCTACCCGTGTTTGCAAATTCGGGGAGCTGACGTCAATTGACTGGATTTGGGCACCGCCGATGAACGTCGCGCACACCTGATCGGACAATCGGTAGCTTGCGCCGCCGGCCCGTATCTCGCCCGCCTCGATGGAGCGGACAACCAAGTCATCAATACTGTTGCGCCACTTGATGTATGCGCTCTTCCCCCCAGTGACGGAGGGTTCTACAGTGAGAAGCAACCCAGCACGCAGACCAGGGTCGGCATCGATGCGGTGCGCCACCTCGCTGCAGAACCGCACCAACCGGCTGTAGGGGGAACTGCCGTCAGGCTCTCCGAGAGCCGCATACTCCTCATCCACCATAGTGGACCATCGTTCGATAACCTGTTGTGCAAGTTCCTCTTTGGAGGGGAAGTGGAAATATACGGCACCTTTGGTGAGGTTCCCGTTTGCGATGATGGCGTTCATGCTTGCCGCAGCGAATCCGCAAGCATCGAATTGGCGGGCAGCAGCGTCGACGATTTTCTCGCGAGTAATCGCCGACCGTTTTTGTCGTTGCCTTCCTTTGCCCGCGTTACCGGCGACGGACTCGCTGGGCGGACCGAAATGATCCGGAGTCGCCGGCTCTGATTGGACGACGGTTTCACGCATTCCCTCTCACTTTCAGCGGTGTCTTCTCGCTGCATCCTGCAGAAACAACGGAGGAGTTGGCAATCTGCCTATTGTCAGCGTTTGCGCGCGATTGTGCCGATCGGAGGCCCGCGTGAGCTGACTTTGTCCTCGCAACCCACTCTCCGATTGCAGTCAAAATCCAACTTCTGGACACCTCGCGGTCAACACCCGCTACCGATGTCAGTGCTTCGAATGCCAGCGTGACGGCGACAGAGAAATCAGGATCCGGAGTGTCCATTGCTTCCAGCGCGATGTCGTTGGCGGCAGAAAGCGCGAGGTGCAGCGCGTCCGTTGAAATCACCACCGGGTCTTCTACCAGCGCCGCAGTCGATTGGTATGCCGATATCCACACCTGAGGGTCTAGCGAATGCTGCGCGGAGGCGCGGCACATGCGGGCAACCTGCTCCAATTCGGAGATGATCTGCTCGGTCAGGATCGGGCCGAGTCTGCCGGTCAGCCCCCACTGCGAGTCCAGGAGGTCTGCGAACCATTGCCAGCGCATCGATTCCGGGGCGTCATCGAGAGCAAGCTCGACTGACCCGGCAGCAAGACACATAACAGCGTCGCCGGGGGTCATGGTGTTGAGCGCGGAGGCGAATGTCGTGTTCATGAGCAGGTCCCGTCTGGGCTCTCAGGTCGGAACCGGAGATGCCTGTATTTGTAAGAATCGTAAAATCTCTTCGTAATGCACTGTCCTGGCATGCTTTTCAGTCTTCAACGGGAATCTCGTCGAGAGTTGCTTCAGCCGCTATCAGCGATGTCGATCGGGCGCACGTATCCCTGCGGTTGTTTCCCTTCGTTCGCCTTTCGCTGCGGCAGACCGCCGGCGTGGCTGTAAACGAATGCACTGGTGCGAGCCCCTGAGAAGAATCGACCGCGCCGACGCGATGCATGTGCGGGCGACAGCGGCTGCGACGGCCGGCACTGCATGGCATCGTTGAAGTGTTGATCGGGTCCGAGCAATCGACCAGTCAAGTTGGGATGCAACCTGTCTCGTCTGGGTTGATGGCGAATGATTCGACCACCAGGGCCTACTCCGGGGCTGCGCTTACTCAGAGTGCGCGGCAGATGGCACGCGGCGCGGTTCGGTGTCGCACCATCCTCATGCCCAGACAGAGAATGTGGCAACGAAACTCGGCCGTTTCTCACGTCGAGCACGGCCGCCGCGCGAGCGCTCGATGTCGCCTCTTCCGGCGATTCTTCGTCGAGCAAGATCGGCTCCAGCTCCCGGCCCGAGTTGGCCTCGACAGGAGGCAGTTCGTCAGATTCTTCGCGCACAGCGAGTACTTCAGCGGTTGTTTCCTGCGGGTTGCTCACTTCTGGCGATGAATCGCTGTCGGCAGCTGCATCGCGCGCCAGTGCGCGCCGGTAGCGGCTCAATTCGGTGACTGCCGAGTCATATTTGATGGACAGCCTTGTTGCGAGTTCGGTAGGAGACCAACCTTTCTCGAACGCAATGCGCACGATCTCGCGTCGCTCGCAGAAGCGCAGTGGCATCTGTTCTCCACCGAGCCGGCGAATCACGACGGCCTCGTCGACGGGAACAGCTCCCGCTCCCTGGCGTGGTTGAACTCGTTCCTGACTCCGTGCCTTGGGGTTGTCGATTTCATCGTCGTCCCACCCGAGTGGCGGTACGACGCCAGCGGCGCGGGATTGTTCACGAATTTCTGCATCCGGGCCCGGGCGCATGGACAGCTCGTCGTAGATGCTGTCGATCGCCTTCCATAGGCCACTGGGGATGAGGCTCTTGGTCGGCATACCGGTGACGACGTTGATGTCGACGCCGAGACGCGCTGCCAAGAGATCGTCTCCATAGCCCATTGCATTGAGTGCGCGCAGGCGCCGGTGCGCTCCTACTGCGGGGGTGAGATCGCGGCCGCGGCTGGGGTGGAAGGTGATGGAAAGGACTGCGTCGACGACACGTTGGGGTGCTGACGTCGTGGAAGTCTTGCGCAACGCCCGGATGGTTGCGACGGGCAGTGTTGCGAGTTGAGCGATCAGCTCGGTTGTCATTCCCGCGCACATCAGAGCGTTGACGTGGTAGCGAACGTTTGCGAGGTCGACTGATGTATCGACGTGACGGGCAGGTGTCCAAGCCTGCCCGTCACGTCCCCCTGAACCCGATTGTCGCGATGTCTGGAACCACCCGTCGTCGCGACTGGGTGTAGTAGACCGGGCGGGGATTCCGGCTGTTTTCAGTCTAGCTACGGACGCTTGGCGTGCCGAGGAGCGGCAGCCGCGTCGGCTGCTGGAAATTTCGGACGTGCGCTGTGGTGCTGCGGTGCCGGTGGTCATCGAAAACTCTTTTCCGTCTGGCGGCTGGTCAGACCGCTGGTTCATGGGAACCGTCGTGCTATTCGGAAATTCGCTGGTAGCAGGCTCTGCACACGAGAAAAACTCTTTATGCCGTCACAGTATGCCCGCATTCTGTGACGGCGTGCAACTATGCTGATTCCATGGCCACTGTGACGCGACGAATTCTCAAAGGTTTCGACCCCGCCGCGTTGGTCCGAACCAGGACGATTCGCAAATTCACCCGGAGCGATCTCGCGCGAATCGCATCGATCAGCCTCACTGCGCTCGGCAACTGGGAAGCCGGACGAGCAACACCTCAGGTCGACACTCTCGCTAAGGTTGCCGCTGCGCTCGGAGTGCCGATGGACACTCTGATTCCCATCCCGGAGAAGGATCGGACGCTTGCCGATCTCCGGAATATTGCCGGGCTCACGCAGCCTCAACTGGGCAAAGCCACCGGTATCAGCACTACGGCCATCGGCGCCTTGGAGCGCGCTGAGGTACGCCTGACTGCAATCAAACCGGCGCGTATTGATGCACTGATCAAGGCGCTGAACACCACGAGTGACGGGCTTGAACGCGCGTACAAAAACACGAAGAACAGGCCGCCAGGAACCCCGGCGTAGTGCCGCACACGCTTCGAAAATTACTTCGAGGGTCTCCACTCTTACCGAAATATTGTGCCGCATTTGCTATTTCACCTGATCGCCCATTCGCAGCCGCTGCTGCCGTCGACGATCAACTGCCTGGCGTAGTCCGCTGATCGCCAGGGCTACCGCTACCGCAAGGACTGCGGCGACGACGATGAGCCGGCGGATATCGAGGCCAGCGCCTTCCGCGCCTGGAAGGGCCAGCAAGGGCGATTCCGCGGCGGCGATGATCATGTTGTGTTCGAGGAGCCAGGCTGTGGCCCTGGTCGACATGGAAGGAAGGGCTCCGACGACGATCCCGAAGATCAGTGGGGCTGCCATCAGCAGGTGCATCTGATCGGCGTCAGAGAGTCCTGCTGCGTTCGCCGTATTCGGGGTGGCCCGTTGGGGTTCTGACTGACTGTCGAACATGACCGATCTCCTCGTGTCGCCGGAATTGGGCTTCTACGAGTAGGAAGATCCAGTGGAGGCGTCCTGTGTGACACGCGTGGGCAAACTATTTTCGGAATCTGGGTGTCGCACGTGGCGGACGTGGGAGATCGGCACGTTCTTGCCGCGTTTTTTGCGTTCGACAATCGGCCGCATGTACAGCAGCTGTCGCTAAAACTCAATGACCGGGCGTCAAAAATTACATCTAGAGTGATATTATCGGTGCATGAAAGGTGATGATCGGGTCCTGGCGCTGGCAGATCTTGCCCAAGAACAGTGGGGCATGTTCACCTCAGCCCAGGCCGCCGAGTCGGGTGTAAGTGCGCAACACCTCAAGCGGTTGGCGGACCGATTCATTCTCACCCGCATCAGGCATGGCGTGTACCGGCTGACAGGGACGCCGATTCACCCCGCCGATCACGTGCGCGCGCAATGGCTTGCACTCGACCCGGCTTGCTCGGCGGCAGAGCGCATCAACAGTGCCGATCCCCGCGGGGTGGCCTCTCATCGAACTGCTGCCGACTTGAGAGAACTCGGTGACATCGATGCCGACATTGCAGAGTTCACCGTCCCGCGGCGGCGCAACACGCGTAGCGACGGAGTCCGTTTCCACGTCGCCGCGCTGGCCCCTACGGACTGGTCCCTACTCGACGGTCTGCCGGTCACGACGACGGCAAGGACGATCGTCGACCTCGCTTCCTCTCGTACCGACGGTGGACACCTCGCGGGAGTGGTGTGGGATGCATTGCGCACCGACCAGGTCTCGCGAGAACAACTGGAGTCCGAACTGCGCCCATTCGCGCACCTCTACGGCGCGCCCCTCGGCGACGGAGCAGGGTTCGTCGCCGCCCTCATCGACGACGTTGTCGCCTCGAACCTGATGTCCACGCCGACCGATACGAGGGCCTCTCGCCAGGAAGAGGCCGGCGCCACGGACGAGGCCAGGAAGGGCGTCCTGAACATCCTGCGTGATCCTGCTCTGCCTGCCGCGCTCCGCGCCTTACGCAAGCAAGGAATTGTATAGTGGCCCAACATTATCCGTCGGCGGCAGCGTTCCACCGGGCACTGCTGGCCCGCCTGGGAAGCCAGGCCGAAACATGCGGTCGCACGACTGAGGAACTTCAACGCGAGTACTTCACCCAGCGGTTCTTGGCGAGGGTGTTCGCGTCACCTGATTCGAGGTGGATCCTCACCGGAGGTGGTGGGATGCTCGTTCGCATCCCTGGGGCCCGTTACAGCCAAGACGTCGATCTACTTCATCCTGGAACAGACATCATCGGCGCCGTCGACGAACTACGTGCTCTCAGCGTCCGTCCGGACCTGGACCGATTCACTTTCAAGATCGAGGCGAAAGGGTCACTGACCGGAGTCAGTCGGGGGGCTCAATTGAAAGCAACCGTTTATCTCGGCTCTGCTCGCGTGGGAAACTTTCCGATCGACATTGCGATCGAACGCACCTTGGTCGGGCCGGTGGAGCGACTGCAGCCGCGCCCCGCCGTCGAAATCGCAGACGTCTCGACGCTGCCGACCTTCACTGTCGTACCTGTCGCCGATCAGATCGCTGACAAACTGTGCGCGATGTACGAATTTCACGGCCCCCAGAAGGTCACTCCTTCAACGCGTTTCCGCGATCTCGTTGATCTGCTACTCATCATCACCTCATGCACGTTCGACGCCGCAGACACCGTGAGCGCACTACGAGCCCAACAGGCCCGTCGTGTGCTCACGCTCCCCCACACGCTTGCATCCCCCGGCCCGAGTTGGGCCGCCGGCTATCGAGCACTCGCGTCGAAAACGTCGTTGAATTCCGAGCTTCATACCCTCGACGACGCACTCGCCGAGCTCAGCCGTGCACTGTTTCCATTGCTGTCGGGGCTGAGATCCACAGGGACATGGGACCCAGCCGCACGGCAGTGGGTACCGGCCGAGTTCGACAGAGGTCACACCAGCTCAGGTACCTGAACAGGCTTGCGAATCGAGACATACGAACTGTCCGGAATCGCAAGATCGCCCATCTCGTCGGTGTCGCTGCGCCAGGTCAACGAGAGCAACGAGTCTTCGATGATGTCGGGCTCGGGTTCGGTGTCGACAACGACCCACTCGTCGGTGTCCTCCATCAACATCAGATCTCCCAGTGCCACGTCAGAGGCGCGAACATCCTGGACCGGTCCGTATTGGTCCTCGTGTTCGTCTCCGCTGCTGAATGCATAGTCCGGTTCCTCGCGTGGAGCCGTATCGTCGACTGCTGCCTTGACGACGGTGAGTCTGGTTCGGGCCTGTTCGACGTTCGACGGTTCTCGTCGGGATGCAGGATCGGAGAGTTTGTCGAGAAACGCCGCCGCATCTGCTGCATCGTTTTTCGCGAGCGTCGGCCTGCGGTAGGTGTCGAGGTCGACGAAGTCTGCCATCGCTTGTCGCTTCTTCGGAGTTTCGGACGCCCCCAACAGACCCAACAATGCGGTTGGCGATGCGAGCCGGGGGTCGGTCTCGCCATTCATCCGCGCTCGTGTGAGTACCGGGTCGAGGTCGGGCCTGTCACTGGCAAGGACCCAGTCAGCGGCGACGTAGTCGAAATAGGTCAGGGGCGCGGGTTCTGACGTTTCGTCGGAGTCGTCGATGTCTGCCAGAGATTCCGGCGGCACGATGAGCAACCGCGGGTGTCTGGTCACCGCTGGCCGAAGTCTGTCGAGGAGTTCAGCGTCTGGAGTGCCGTCTCGCGTCTTCCGCGGGTCCGGCACGCGGTAGCACTGAATTTCGAGCGCCTGATAGGTGTCCGTGACAGTGGTACCGCGTCCTCGGCACTTGCGCGGAACGCTCGTGCCGATCGACGGCGACTGCCACATCATGACGGCAGCTTGAGGTGAGAGCCGCCCCATGGAGATGCGCATCGCGAAGTTGTCGCGCATGTCGCCCTTGAAATAGATCGCATCGGGGCGCTGTGTGCCGAAGACCAGATGCACTCGCGAGGTACGCGCTTTGCGTGCCATCGACGCCAGCATGTTGAGCACCGGTGGTTCCCTCGGACCGCCTTTCGGTTTGACCGAGAAGTACCAATCTTCGACATTGCCGCGAAATTCCGCCCACTCGTCGAGGAACACCAGGACCGGTTCGAAGTCCGTTTCCGTTGCCTCGCCCATTTTGATCTTGTCGTAGCGGAACTCCATCAAGTCACGTGCCCGGTGCACCATCGCAACTTGCTGTTCGATGGACGTGGCGACCACTTGAACATTGGGCCAGTCCTGGAAGCCGAGGAACTCGACGTATTTTCCATCGAGCACCCAGATCGGCCATCCGCGGCGCGAGAAGTTGACCAACAGGTTGTGTGCCGTCACTGTCTTGCCGCTACCGGGAGGTCCGACCAGCATCAGATTCGGATCGATCGCGGGGCGCCACACCACTTCGTTACCGTCTTCGTCGACACCGTATGGGATCTCGACCGAGTCGTAGTTGGCCAACAAATCGACTTCCGGGTCGATGTCCGGGGCGGGCAACCAAATGCTGTCGGGGAACGCGGTGCGTTGCTCGAACGTGACCTCGTCTGTGTGGTGGTTCCACTTTGCGCGCCAGCGTCCG
Organism: Rhodococcus sp. IC4_135; assembly: GCF_011602025.1. Lineage (NCBI taxonomy): Bacteria > Bacillati > Actinomycetota > Actinomycetes > Mycobacteriales > Nocardiaceae > Rhodococcus > Rhodococcus sp. IC4_135. The sequence goes on along the minus strand of NZ_JAAOLG010000032.1, from coordinate 32,521 downwards.
GGGAACATCGCATTGATCGCGCGTTCGACACGAGTTCGATAACCGTCCGAGACGAGCTTCGATCCGATTTCGTGCCGCACCTTCATGGAGGTGACTTCTCCGGTCTTGGTATCGACATCGATCGCGGTGACCGTTGCGGTCGGTCCGAGCAGTTGCCCGACATAGCGTTTTGCACGCGCCACCGCTTCACTGTCAGAGGGCTCTCGTTCCGGTTCCGCCGCGGGTGTGAAGATCAATCGCCGACGGTTGCGGTCGTGTTCTGCGAGGGCGAAGAATCCCCACCCTTGGTCTTCGAAAACCTCGCAGATGTCGTCGACCCATGTGTCGTCGTTGAGCGGTTGAGCCGACTGGTAATAGACGGTGAGTTTTCCCGGCACGCCCGGGGTCCCTCCGCTCCACTTCGATACCGACAACACCGCCCGCGTCGCTTCAGGGAGTCCCATGACAGGGCAGAGTCGTTCGACGACTTCGTCGACGTCGACATCTCGGAGTTGTTTTCTCTTCCCCACAACTCCGGTGTAGACCGCGCCTATCGACAGACCTGCGGCCGCCGGAATGGACAAGGCGGCATACCCGAACAGCGGGGCTGCGGCGCCGACACCCACTGCTGCGCTTCCGAGGCAGAAGCTGTCGCGAACCCAGTTATGCGACCGTGCCGGCAGTGAACTAATGCGTGGGGAACGAGCGAATCGGGCGGGAGCCTTTTCCTGCGCGGGACTCGTCATCGCCGACCCCCGATCACCTGGCGGCGATCGATTCCGGTCTGCATCTGCATGGCGCTCCTCCTGTGGTCGGTCAACCGCGCGCTCGCGCAGCTGCCTCGGATGGTCCTTCTACTCATAGGAAGATCCCGCCGACCGGACCTGAGTGACATCGCGGCGAAAAATCTTCAGAGAAAAATGTCTCTGGACTTTCACTCCTGCCTGACCTTCTACCGGCGCATCCGGCAGTGCCTTGTATCCGATGCATTACTGAGTGACAGGTTCATGGGAGGCATCCCATCGCCCTCCCACCGCAACTCGCATTTGCGGAGCCCGCACAACAACTGGCGCTCATTCCAATCGCTGTTCAGACTGATTGAATCTGATGTTTCCTCGCGGAATTGACCTGGGAGGAATCACTTTGGTTGAGCCAGCGGGATTCAGCGCGGCTCAAAGTACCTGAGGCGCGTGGAAGCGTCATGGTGGTTGTCGACATGCATCGAGAATCGACCGAGCATGCCCTTTGTTCGCTGACAAGATCACCCTCGATATACCTCGACACCGGAATGATCCAAGTGATTTAACCGAGAGATTTGGCAGATATGACCTGCAAAAATGACATCAGGTTTACATCCCGACAACGGGCTCATGGTTGAGTCCAGCAGAGTGGTGTACGACCACTCGTCCTGAAACTGTGGGCGTGTCGCTACCCCGATGAGGACGGCCACCGCGTGATTCTTCAAGAGAGCTACCAACTCGACCTGAAGAGAGAACACGCGATGACCGATCACAACTTTATCGACCCCGAAAAGTTTCTGTCCGACCAACTCGCCGCAGCGAGCCCCGACCTGCTCCGATCGATGCTCGGAACGTTCATCACCGCGCTGATGGGCGCCGAAGCGGACAGCCTGTGCGGTGCCGGATACGGCGAACGTACCGACGACCGCGTCAACTCGCGCAACGGTTACCGGCACCGCGACTTCGACACTCGTGCAGGAACACTCGACATCCCGATCCCGAAGTTGCGTCAGGGCTCGTATTTCCCTGATTGGCTGCTCGAGCGCCGCAAGCGCGCCGAGCGTGCCCTGACCTCTGTCGTGGCAACCTGCTATCTGCTTGGGGTGTCGACGCGGCGGATGGAGAAACTCGTCGAATCGTTGGGCATCAACAGCTTGTCGAAGTCGCAGGTGTCGATCATGTCTCGTGACCTCGACGAACACGTCGAATCGTTCCGTACTCGGCCACTTGATCAAGGCCCGTACACGTTCGTCGCCGCCGATGCATTGGTGCTCAAAGTTCGGGAGAACGGGCGCGTGATGAACGTGCACGCCTTGTCGGCGGTCGGGATCAATCGCGACGGGCACCGAGAAATTTTGGGTGTCGACGTCTCGTCCGGGGAGGACAAAGCCGGTTGGTTGACGTTCTTCCGCGGTCTGGTCGCCCGCGGATTGACCGGCGTGAAGTTGGGACCTCCGATGCCCATGCCGGCCTTGTGGCGTCGATCGGGGCGACACTGCCTGGTGCATCGTGGCAACGCTGCCGCACCCACTACGCGGTCAATCTCATGTCGATCACCCCGAAAACGCAGTGGCCGTGGGTGAAGACGATGCTGCATTCGATTTACGATCAACCAGACCGGAAAGGTGTTGAGGAACAGTATGATCGGATGCTCGATGCGGTGTCTGGCAAGCTTCCGAAGGTGGCGGCGCATCTCGATGATGCCCGCGCCGAGTTGCTTGCGTTCACCGGGTTTCCGAAGGAGATCTGGCGTCAGATCTGGTCTAACAATCCACAGGAACGACTCAACAAGGAGATCCGTCGGCGGACCGATGTCGTCGGCATTTTCCCTGACCGTACCTCCCTGATCCGGCTCGTCGGAGCGGTGCTCGCCGAGCAACACGACGAGTGGACCGAAGGCCGTCGATACCTCGGACTGGACGTCTTGGCTCGCTCCCGAGTAAGTCTCGTTACCTCGGAAACCGGTGACGACAACACAATTGATGAGGAGATGAACTCGACTACCTCTGCTGCACTGACAGCCTGAACGAGGAGATCGCGCAGTGCCCGTCCTCACACACCACACATTTGGACTTGACCGGGCTCATCGAGATGTCGACCAACCGACGGATCCCAGAAGTCCCTTCTCCCGTGTCCGTAAAAGCCGCTCGAACCTATGAGGAATCGAAAAGAATTGCACCACAGACACACTGCTCGATGCGCACCGAATATCTACGAAATGAAACAGCTCAATCGCACGGGACCAGTTGCTTCCGGAATGCCGATCAAGTTGTTCACGAGCGGGGGGGCATGCTCAAACTTTGGTTGTCAACGTCGGTGAGCAGATTTGCTCGGAGTTAAGACTCGGAGGTTCACACCGGCGGCACCCAAGAAACGAGACTATTCCGAATTTCGCAAAATCGGCGCACCGATCTCACCGACCGCATCGAAGAACTGACTACGTTTGCGTGACAATCTTCTCCAATTGCATCGGCTGCTGACGTCTGTCGCTGACCTCGTGCCCCTGCTCGAAGTTAGACCGAGGTGCCGAGGCTCCAAAATTTCGCAGCATCTAAGCCGCCGTTGGTTCGTATAGCTCGGTGCCAAGTAACGTCCTTCAGGCACCAAGCTATACGCGGGCCATCGCGTCCTTGGCTCTCGACGATCACGCTCACCTCGTCGAGAGCCGCATGAACGAGTTCCCAATGCACATCAGATCGCAGAGCGGAGGAACGTGTTTGCGCCGTATCGAGATGTTCCGGGCGAGCTAACGAACCCGTCTCGTCAATGTTGTGATACACGGAGGGATAGAAGCTGTAGAGATCGGCGATGCACACTAGGCCAGCGAGCGAACCGCTACGTGAGCTATCTGGAGCGGATAGCTCGCAGGTAGGCATCGCCTCGCGGTGAAATTTCGTAACCAATATTCAGGCTGCGCGTCAGACCAAGGTTCTTCAATTTGCGGACGTCGAGTTTCAGCGAGTCCTTGTCTCGGCCGAGTAGCTCCGCCAGTTCAGCTGCTCGACAACCGTGGTTGTCTGCGACTGCTGTGAGCACCGCGGTGGTCCAAGGTCCTCGCCGACTTGCCCGATCTAATCGCGCCAACGATGCCTCGATTTCACCAATTTCCTGTTTGGACAGTTCGGCACGATCGCTCAATTCGATGCGCTCATCAGGGCCGATGTAGCGAACTCCAATCCGGAAGACCGGGTCTCGTTCGGCACCGCGAAGAGTCGCGGAAAGTGTGGCTAGATTCTGTTCTCCGGCTGCGCGAACGTCTTCGTCCGAGATTTCCCGTATGTCGACCCGATTTACGCACTCGATCTCGACGATCCCGGCGGTGGTGTGAAGCGTGCTGCCTACGCGTACTCTCGGCACGGCCCAGCGTCGGAACACGTGGGTGATCTCTCCGGCTGCGATGCCACGAGCGACCCGATCAGTGAACATCATTGCGACAGGCTGGCCGTGGACACTACGAAATCCGCGAATGTGCTTGCCGCTCTTCCTAATACGTCGGCGACATCGGTTGTCGTCGGCGCTGCGTGTCCGTCCGCGATTGTCGAGAACAGACCAAGTAACGTGTCGATGTACTCGGCATCCCAGCCGAGTTCCAGCGCGAAACGCTCGAACTCCGAGACCGTCACTGCCTCATAGTTTTCCACGCCAATTCCGGTTCCGGCAGTCAACGCGGTCAATTCACGGAACGTGAGCGAATCTGGCCCGGTCAACGCATACTCCTTGCCCACGTGACCTTCTGCGAGGAGCGCCTCGGCCACCACTGCCGCGATGTCTCGGGTGTCGACGAAGCTCACGGCGGCCTCAGCCACTGGAATCCGAAGCGTTCCGGCCGCGGCAGCGGCGATATCTCGCAACGGCCCCTCAGTAACATTCTGGTGGAACCAATTCGGGCGCACGATCGTCCAGTCGATCGATGATTCCTGCACCCGCAACTCCAGCCGGCGCTGATCAACCGTCTCCGGCGCATACTCCATCCCCAGTGCGGTCATGACGACGACTCGCTCAACATTCGATCGCTCGAGTACATCCAGGAATGTGATGGCGCCGTCGCCCAAACCGCGGACAGAGCGATGGCCGTCGTCGCCGCCGGGAAGAACAAGGAATACTTTGTCGACACCGACGAGTGCCTGCTCCCAACCGTGCGGATTCTGCCAATCGAACGGAGGGGAGGAACTGCGGCCGGCCGCCCGTGCCCCCACAGCACGGTGGCCGAGCTCGGCGAGTACTTGCGAACCCACTTTGCCTGTCGCGCCGGTTACCAGAACTGTCACGTCTGTACCCCTAACGTCGTTGCGAGCTGATCGAGCAGAACAGCCCGAAAGCCTTCGAACTGCGGGTACGGCTGTTGCAGCACCCGCGGAAAACAGAGTCCATCGAGGGCGGCGACCACCAGGTCAACGACCGATCCAATGTCATGTTTTGGATGGAACACTCCGGTGTCGACGCCGAGTTGCAACGTCGTTTCGAACGGTTCTCGATAGCGTGCTTGGAGTCCGATGCTGTCGGCCCGCAACTCGTCGTCATGAGCTGCAGCGGTCCAGAACTCCATCAGCATGCGCCACACCGGAGTCGGGGTGTCGATGCCACGATCAACCAACAGCACCACTTGCTGCCACAGGTCCTCGATGCCTTCACTGACTCGACGCATCTCGGTGACCTCGCCTTCGGTCGCCGCCTGTAGGGCCTCGACCAGCATGTCTTCCCGCGATCCGAAGTACCCCTGCAACGTACTGATAGCGACCCCGCTTGCATCCGAAACATCTCGGAAACGGGTATTGTAGTAACCCCGCTCAGCGAGGACCTCGATTACGTTCTTGAGAACAGCTTGCCTGCGTTCGCCGCCTGCACGTCGCCGCCGGGTGTGAGCAAAAGTCATCGACGAACCCTACCCCCAGGTCCGCCCGTTGCCTCTGACGCGGTGCCCGCCTTGACTCCGACACCAGCAAGGCCGAAGACCTTTCCGACATACTCTCCATCCAACTCATTACCGGGCCTGCACCATTCCGGTATGCGTGTCATCCCGGGTTCGACCAGTTTGAAGCCCTCGAACATGGCGTAGACATCCTCATCGCTGCGATATCGAATGGGATTATCGGTCTTGGAATAGATTGCGGTCACATCACCGGACTGTGCCTGTAAACCTTCGGCTGTGGCGTGGGAAAGCGCAAGGTGGCTACCCTCGGCCAGTCGATCTCGATAGCGCGCGACCACACCCCATGGATCAGCAGCGTCCGGAACGAACTGCAACACCGAGAACAGCAGTACTGCCACTGGTTGAGAAAGATCCAGAAGGCCTTTGGCCTCCGGACTGTCCAGGACGGCGTCGGTATCGCAGATGTCCGCGTGCAGAAATGCGCACCTCGGGTCGCTGCCGAGTATTTCTCTACCGTAGACGGCCGCAGCTTCCTCACTGTCGACGTAAAGAACCCGATAGTCCGACGTCACTGAAGCAACTACCTCATGCACCGGACCTTCGGTCGGAATTCCCGCGCCGAGGTCCAGGAATTGGTTCACTCCTTGCTCTGCGCAAAAGCGAACTGCTCGCCGCAAGAACTGCCGATTGGCTCGCATGATCATCGGCGTTATCGGCAGCAGTGCGATGACTTCTTCTGCACGCTGACGGTCCACTGCGAAGTTATGGGTACCACCGAGGTAATAGTCGTACATACGGGCAGCGCTGGCGTGAACGGGTTCATCTGTATTCATCGGAGAGGCCGACCGCATCAACGAGCAGAACGGGACAGGTCGACAAGGGAGAATCGCGCGCCGAAAGGATCTCGCAAAGTCCCGACGCGTCCCGCTGGGATATCCGCGGGGCCGAACAGAATCTGCGCGCCGAGCTCGGCCGCTCGGGCAACGACCTTGTCAGTGCCAACCGAAGGATTGACACCGAAATATGGTGTCCAAGAGGCATCTTCTCCGTCGGAAGACTTCAACCGACCGACCGAGGTGTCGCCGTCGAGAGTCCAAATCGTGTAGTCGAAAGCCCCTTCACCGATCTGACGGGTCTCGAAGCCGAACACCGATGAATAGAACTCGTCCACTGAGGCTTCGGGCGTGACCAATTCCGACCAAACCAGCGCGTTGTCACGGCCCTGGATGAAGTCCCACCCTGCACCTGCCTCCCAGAGCCCAAAGGCTCCGAACGCCGTGTCGAGAGCAATCGCGACTTTGCCGGCACCACCGGCGTCATTAGGACCAAAAACCACGCGCCCAGCCAGGTCAGAAATCTTTGCGGCGACGGCTTCCACATCATCGACTCCGAAGTAGACATCCCACTTGGCAGATTCCTGCTCGTTCAAAGGACGTATACCTGCGACGATCGAACCGTCCACGCGTGCGTAACGGTAGCCGTTGGGCCACAGCTCAGGGTCGAACTCCCAGCCGAACAGTTCACCGTAGAACTCGCTTGCACCGTTCGGATCGGAAACTGCGACGTCCACCAAGGCCACTCCAGGCCGACCATCTTTCACGTTCACCGATTGCACTCCTTACTTCTTGTGATTCGAGTCGACACGTCCGGCAGATCCCCACGGCCCGCGGTCTCGGACATGACGCGGCGTGCCCCTAAGCGAATTCCGCTGGAGTTTCTGCCCTTCAAAAGCGGTATGACAGTACCGTATTATGGTACCGACTTACGATACCGTATATATTCGTGAAAAACTAGTCACTACCGCATCGATTCAGGATCGAGACGCTCATGAACTCCGCTTCCCACTCTGCTGGCCAGCCAGGATCCTCCTCGGTATCCGATCCCGCACAACATGTCCGAGAGCTGGTGACCGGCTACCGGCGCGCCAAGGTGACGGTCCTTGCCGCTGACCTCGGCATCGCTGATGCACTCGCCGATGGACCCCTTCAGGCCGATGAACTCGCCGTACGATGCCGAACCCATCCATCGGCAACCGGTCGACTACTCGAGTCATTGCTCGAGGTCGGTCTGGTCACTCGAACGGGTGGCTACTACTCGCTCACCCCCGCGGGCGAGCTGTTGCGGCGCGACGCACCCGGCTCACTTGCTCGATGGGCAACGACCTCGGCGGGAACGCAGTATGCGGCGTGGCAAGAATCCGCGCACGCGATCCGGACCGGGCGACCTGCCTTTGACGCAGTATTCAAGACTTCCTTCTGGCAGCATCTTGCCAGCAATCCTGATGCGGCCGCGGATTTCGACGCAGCGATGGCGGACTCGGTCACTGAGTCATGCGAGCTCATCACCGGCGACCCGGCATTGCATGGGGCGACGATGGTCGCCGACGTCGCAGAGGACCGCGCAGACGGAGTTGGTGATGTCGGTGAGATTGGCACGTCCCGTGAGTGGAAGACCGAGGAACCGCGCGAATTCGACCGCGACCATGCGCGCGGTCGCAGCCGGGGGCAAGGTGATGTAAACGACCGGAATCCGTGTCCCCCGAACAGGAGTGCGCAACCGCGTTCGAAGCTCGTGCGCCAGCCCCAACTGAGTCAACGCGGTGGTCTTGCCCGTGCCCGCGCCACCGGTGACGATTAGCCCGCGCCGAGCCGATATCTGGCGACGATTGAGAATCAACAGCCGCCGAACGGTTTTCGTGATGTCTTGGATGGTCTGGGTGTTCACCACGATCAGTTCAGAGTGGTAGTCCAGCCGGGTATCGTCGTAGTCGGCACGTTCGGGCGGTGCCAGCTCGCGCCAGTCTCCGCGCAGTTCAGGCGCAGAGCGATCACGGTCAACCCAGCGTTTCCAGCCTTCTTTGGTGGTGAGTGGGGCGTCCGGTGGCGGGTCGAATTTACTCATACTGGTCAGGGCCACCGCTGTGCCTCCGCAGCGGCGTCGAAGACACCGAACGGGATCACCGTGCCCCACTCGCCTTCGTCACCACCGCTGCCCTCGTCGAAGTCGTCACCGTCGAGCACTCGCAGGTCATCCGGCGCGACCGTGGCTCGGTGAGGTGTCGCAGCCCCGGGTACGGGCCGCGATCTTGCGATCAACCTTGGTCCTGAGGCGATTCCTGGGTGCTGGCTGTGTATCCGGGCCGGCGGATGCTCGATCCAGCAGGTCTGCCAGCGCCCGCGCGGTCGCGGTCTCCACCGGTTCATCTGTCGGCCCGGCATCGGCGACGGTCTGGCGGGCGTGACGCCAGGTGAAGTCCGCGAACGGAGCCGACACCATCGGTAGATGCGTCCAGGTCGCTCGGATCCAACCACCTTCGTGATGGTTGCGGACGAACACCTGAGACAAGTCGTACGGGTCGTAGCGGACTTCCCAAGCCCCGTTGCGGGCGGTGACACCGGAATGCTGGCGCCGATAGGGATTGAACGCGCGATCATCGTACGTGCGCCGGTCGAGGCGCACCCCGTAATCGTTGATGGTGCGCCATTGCGAAGGCAGAAGTTCGATGTAGTCCTCACCGGTCAGCATCAACGGCAGATAGCCTGCGGCGCTGACCAGCACCGCGTACATCTCGTTCGGTGACACCGCCTGACCGCTGTCGGGACTGCGCAGCCCGTCGTGTGGACGGCGCTGCCAGTGAATCACCCACTCGTCGAACAGATCCTGCAGTTGCGCCAGCGACCACGCAGCTTCGTCCTCGACATGCGCGCCGCGGCGGCTGACGTCGCGGCCGACGTAACCGGCGACATACTGGCAGAACAGGGTGTTGATCGAGGAAAATGTCCGCTCGATCACGCTGTTGTCGGTCGGAGTGCGCGGATGGGACGGCTGAACCGACATGCCCAACGCCTGACACGACCGCAGGAACGTTTCGGACAGGTAGACCTTTCCGCGGTCACAGCCGATCGTCTCCGGGACGATTACCGGTTTCGCCGCAGCCTGCTCCATACGGATATCGATGTCTGCCAGACTTCGATATGGCAACCGCGACACCGACATCCGCAACGCGTCTGCCCAACCCGGTCGCATCGGCTCAGGTACCAGCATCCGCGCCAGCAGCATCGATGCATCCACCGCCTTGGTACCGACCGGGCGGAGCACTCCCGCCGCGATCGTGCGCGTTGCGACATCGACCGCTGCGGTCAACTCGACTCGTCGGGCGATCCCGTCGTCGAAGACCGCCAACACGTCCAACGGCGTCGTGTCGATCTGAACGTGTTGTCCCGGCCGCGACGCCCATGTCGTGGTGAAGGGGCCGGTCGGCCGATTGGCCGCGGATCGCCGCGTCTTCGCCGAACCGAACGTGTACTGTCCCGTCGACAGCGCTGTCACCAGCCGGTTGAATGTCGCCTTCGACGGCATCGCGACCACCCCGTCACCGTGCCGTTGCACCAGAAGCATTTCTACCTGCCGGCGCAGTCGATCCCGGGTTCCGGTGGACCGTTTCGTTTCCCCGTCCAACGCATCCAGGACCGCTGCCACCACGCGCTCGTCAGTGCGCCGATAGGTCGACGACGGCCGTGTCACCCTGCCGTCGACCAGCCCGCGCACGCCGCCGGAACGATAGCGGCTGCGCATCCGCTGAACCGTGATCGCGCTGGTCGGAAACCCCGCTGCAGTCAATTCGGCGGCCTTGGCTGCCTCGCGCTGGCGAATGGTGGTCCGCGCCGGGTCGTACTCGGGTCGAGGAGTGGCTCCCGGATCCGCTCCGGGCGGCAACCCGGTTTGGACCTCGACCACGTGGCGTTCCCAATCACGGGCTCGCTCGGCAGCGTCGGCGGGAACATCGGCGAGGCTCTGCCCAGGCAGTCCACCCGACACGACCCCGGCGTCGGACTGTCCGAGAATCGCGAACCCCGACGAGTCCACCAGATGCGACACCAGAACCACCGACGCCGTCCCGTCTGACGCCGTCAACCTCACCCGCACACCGGAGAGCGCCACCACCAGATACTCGTCGTCGTCGAAAAACACGCGGTCACCGACCTTCAGCAGCTTCGTCATCTCGCCGCCGCCGACACGATCGACACCGACTCCAACCGCTGTGACAGATCCACCATCAGCTCCTTCGACCACAACAGGTGATGCAGCACCGGCAATACAGCCACCGGATCGCCTACCGAACGCGCGCCCTCGATCAGCGGCCGAGGCTCCGCGAACGCTGTTGCCATCAATGCCGCAACTGTCGACTCCACTCGGTGACGAGGGTGCCGATATCCGGCCAGCCACTGCACGTTCGCCAACCAGACCCGATCGTGCTCGCTCACTCGCCGATAGACCCAGCCCATCGACGCGCATGCCCGCGCGGTCGCTGCGAACGCGGCCGCGTCCCGCGGCTTGATCCGCACCGCGGGTCGACAATCGATCACTACCCCGGTCCCGTCGGCGCGGCGGGCGAAGAAATCCGGTGCATGTGATCGTCTCTTGTGTCCGTCGCGCCAGAACAGCCAGAACGGTTGCGCCGCGAAACCCACGACATCCGGATCGAAGTCCAGCGCCAGTGCCTCGTCACGCTCCAACCAGGACTCGTACTCCACATGCGCCGACACCGTCGCCGACCAGTACAAGCCAGGATTGTGCCGCTGGCCCCGATACGACGGAATCGATCGGATCGGCGGAACCCGCTCGAACCCCACCGCCACCGCGTCGGCCAACGAACACCGAACCTCGACCCCACCCGAGCCCACGAAGCCGACCTCGAATGCGTCCAACCCGACCGACAACTCCGCGCTCCCGTTCGTCCGCAGCCAACCCCATGGGGCAGCGATCATGACACACCGCATCAGATGCCCTGAGTCTGCATCATATTGACGTATCGAAAGATCAGATTCGATGAGTCCACATCAGGTGCTATGAGCCAGAACACGAAATAACACCGTCACCCCTTGACACGTGGGTTACGCTCCGAACAGCGCAACGAAGTGAGCATGGATCGGAGCGACCCCCCGCGTAGGGGATAAATTCTCTCCCCGGCAACTAGATCTAATTCGCGCTGTTCAGCTGGTTGCGGCCTTGGAAACGAGGGCCCGAACCGGCCCTTGTCTCCTCGTCGCACCCAGGCAGACAACCGCAGAAGTGTCTTCTCCCGATCGCCACCCACGCCCCTCCTATGGGGGAATCAACGTCGCGAGCCTGTCCCTGTCCGGTGTCTGCGATATGTTCGGTGTCGAGTCGTTTCGCGTGACTCCCACCCATGTTCGAGCAGGCGCCCGCATCGTCGTTTCGGCACAAAGTTGGGGAAGGTCCTCCGGATCCGCGGATGCTTTTCGACACTGACCCCTTGATGGGTACATGCGGGGCACCCGTCAACGCGCCCAGTGATCGGAGCACACTCATGGTCTCGAATTCGGCTCGTAAGAAAGCTGCCCGAGAACACCAGATACTGCACGGCGGGACTTACGCATCGGCGCTCGCTGCAGTGAAGAAGATCGAAGCCTCAGTCCCAAGTCTGTCCTCGTGGACCCTGTCTCGAATGATCGAGGACGGCGTGCTCAGCGATGGCACCGCAGCATTTCTGAAACGCTGCGTTGCCGTGGGCAGAGTTGTCGTCATCGCCGGACCGATCGGCAGCGGGCGCAACGCCCTGTTGAACGCCTTGGTCAGAGGTATCCGGGAGGATGCACGAGTCGGCATCGTGGCGCGCGGGGACTGGAAAGGACTCGACGAGCTCGTTCCTCACTTGAACAATGCGGTCGTTGCCGAAGTTCCCTCAGGTCTCACTCCATCACTGGATTGGGAGTTCTCGCTGAGTCGGCAACAACTCGAGTACCTGGTCGTGGACGAGATCATCGAGCCTGGTGATGGGCATTTCTTCACTCGGTTCGTCTCCGAAAATGTGTGCGGGGCGCTGGCGACGATTCAGGGGCAGACTGCCGACGAGGCCTTATCGCGAATGGCCGCGAACTTCGCGGCACTACCAGTCACAGAGACCACTCGTGTGCGTGCCGACGGAATCGAGGACATCGAAAAGTTCATTCACGAGGTCGTCAACGTCGTCGTTGTCATGAAGCCGGGCGGAGTGCGGGGAGTTCCCACAGTTTCCGAAGTCGCTGCGGTCTCCAGTGGACGAGGGCGCAACGGTCCGACATCGACCGCTCTACTGACCGAGTCCGATCACACGAGCGACGCAGTGAATGAAGCCGCCAACCTTCTCGGTCCAGCGCGTCGACCTTTTTGGAGGCCAACCAGGATTGGCGATTCATAAAGGGGGTGTCAGTGATCCGAATTCGATCGATGCGCGTTGTTGCCAAGCGGTCGTTCTTGCTGCTCAACGCCAGGTTCCTGCAAAAGTGGATGTTGGGTCCGCGATTGACGTGAACACACCTCGCCGGGACTGTGGCAATAACACCGGACGAGCCTCGTTGACATGTTTCGACTCCGAATCGGGACCGAATTTCTCGCGTGGTCCACTCATCTGCCACGGCGCAGGCTTGTGCTGTGGCAGATGAGTGGACCACTCCTGGCTCATCGGACGGCTACGGCGCTCACACGCCAGACACCGAGTTTGATGGCACTCATGTAGACGGCGAAAGTGTTTTTGCTCAGTTCTTTTCCATCCGGTCCGGTGGCAGTCTGCGTCACTGCTAGAACGCGGGAAACTTTTTCGGGTTGATCAGCAGGGTGTTCGTCGCCGGCGATACTCGCTGTGGCAATGACGATCGCATGGTCGTCTGCCCAGTTCTGCCATTGCTTGCCGGTGATGGGTGCGAGCGCAATGAATGAGTCGGCGTTCGCGGCGTAGTACCTCTCGTCGAGGAGCGGCGCCGCCCGTTGCGCTGCCGCGGATTGGTTTACGTCCTTTCCTGGCGCGTAGGAGAGCAGGGTACGAGCGGCGGCGAGCATGACCGACTGCGCGTCGTTCTCGTTGGCTCCGGCCAGTGTGTCGGGGAGCACTGGAGGCGGAGCGGTGGTCAGTGCTGAAGGAGCGGTCGACGGCGATGGAACTGTCGTCGACGCCGAACCGGACTGGCTACTTTCAGCGAAGACGTCTGTCGATGGGAGTGGGGGCACCGTCCACGAGCTGTCGGCCTCGGCGCTCGTTTCCACCGGATGATCTTCGGGTTCGTCGCTTCCCCCGCACGCTGTCAGTACCAACGCGGCAGATGTGAGAGCAGCAAGAGCAATCGAGCGTTTGCGAGTAATCATGGTGAAGGGTTCCTATCCGAATCGTTTGACGTACATCTCTTCGCCGGCCCAGCCGGAGAGCGGCATGATCGAGACGCTTTTCCCCGATTCCGGGGCGTTGAGCAACATGTCCTGTCCGTTTTCGGTGCCGTAGAAAATGCCGACGTGATGGGTGTCGCCGCCTGCGCCGAAGTAGATCAGGTCACCTGGACGCTTCTGGTCGAACGGAATGTCTTGGCCTCGGGAGTCATACAGCTGGCCGGGGTTGGAGTGACTTCCGGTGAAGTGAGGGAGCAAAATTTGGCCACCGGATGCTTGGTAAACCGCGTACAACGTCAAGCCTGAGCAGTCGAAGCCGACCTTGTTCGAATCGCCGTTCGCATCTCCTGCCCCGCCGCCATCACTGATGCCTTTCGTTGGGCCGTTCTGATCTCCGCCTCCCCACGCGTACGTTGTTCCGATCCATTGGGAGGCCGCAGCGATCACGTTCTCTGCGAATGGCCCCCCGGGCTTGAACTGGGGTCCACCGGGGTTCGAGGTTCCAGGCGCGCAAGCGCCACCATCGATGATCGTTGTTGCGCCGCCGCCCTTGACGATGTCTGCCAGCTCCTGCGGCGTCAGGTCTTTGCCTGAACCTTTGAACTGCGAAGCTAGTTGCCGAGCGAGCGTTTCGTCGTCGGCGTATGCCTCAGGGTGGGCCGATCCCTGCACGGTTTGGGCGGCGACGGTGACTGGCATAGTTTGCCAGCCCGAAACTTTGAGCAACGCGTCAAAGAATTTGACGTTCGCCGTGACGGGGTTCATCAACTCTTCCGCGGTACCCCAGATGCCGACTTGCTGTTGGTATTGATTGACCGAGAGGTGATCGCTTCCGACGCCGTCGTGGGGATACTGCAGCGACTCGGGCACGTTGGAGCTGGCGAGCATTCGATAGGTCGATTCCTGGCTCATGGTGGCCAGGGCAACCACGATTCCTTGATCAGGAACGGCCATGGACTCACCTATGGCTACAGCCTGTTTCGCCAGCGCTGTTTGGCTGGCGTTGAGACCGCCCGTGCCGGCGGGGGTGGATTTCGCCACCAACTCTGCGTCGGGCTGAGCTGGGACGGAGGCTGCTGCCGGGGAGGCGGTTCCTCGTTGCTTGAGCCAGGGAACCGGGTCCACTCCGCCGCCCATCGACCATTGTCCTGGGTAGATACCGAAGTGCAGGTGCGGGCCGCTGGACTGTCCTTCGCTGCCGACTTTGCCGATGAGTTGGCCTGCGGTGACCTTGTCGCCGGCTTTGACGAGCACTCCTGCTGCGGTCATGTGTCCGTAGAGAGATTCGACGGTCTGCCCATCGATGGTGTGTCGGATGCGGATCCAGTGTCCGTAGCCCGAGGCCGGTCCGGCGACGACGACTTCGCCGTCGCCTGCGGCGTAGAAGGGGGTATCCAATGGGGCGGCGTAATCCTGTCCGTCATGCATTCCGCCTTCTCGCATGCCGAACGGCGAGCTGATCGTGTACGTACCTTCGGCCATCGGCACTGCCAGAGATCCGGGTTTCAGACCTACCAAGGATCCGTCTGCACGAATGTCGGTACCGGTCGGCTGTCCGCAGGTGGAGTCCTCACCGGTGAGGGACAAGATGACGAGAATCGGCGCCATCAACACGACCATGCACACGATCGGCACGGAGATGAGGATCCACCACCACTTCTTCGACGAACTTTCCGAATCGGGGGACGGTGGTGCGGCGAGGAGCGTCATCAGCGCGGCCGCCGGGTCAGCGAGCTCGGCTGCGGGGTCCTCGCGTTACCTGCTCCTGCTTGAGCTGCCGCCGCCATCAGTCCGGCAGTTCTGGAGCTGGATCCGGTGGGAATGTTGACGGCGGGAACAACTGGAGCAGCTGGCGGACGTGCCGGCGCGGCGGCTGGCTTCGGCGCCTTCGGAGCACGGGTAGGAGTAGTAGGCAACAACAGCGGCGCACCGGAATCGGTGATGAATTCGCGGAAAGCCCGACCGTCTGGTGCAACGGTCTTCGATGCTGAACTGCGAACTTGTCCGCGCTCCGGAGCAAACCCCGACAGTGCCGTGCCAATCGACCTCTTGATGCCTGCCTTGTCCGCGACAGCCGACTTCGAAAGTCGACTGCGAACCGCGGCGGCCGCGGCATTCGCACCAGTTCCTCGGCTCGGCGAACTGGAGGACCGTGAGGCGGTGATCGTGTCAGGATCGGAGACCTTGTCGATCGTCTTCTTGGTCTTCTTCGCTGTTGCGGAGACTGCCTTCGTCCCCGCCCATACTGCCGCAGCGACGCCTGCCGTTGCCGCAGTAGATGTTGCTCCGACCGTCGCTTTGCCAGCCGTTGCCCCAGCGGTCTTGCCCGCGGTGGCTGCAGCCTTGCCCGACGTGGATGCTTTCTTGGCGAGCTTGCTGGCACCCTGGACCGCGGCCTTGCCGCCCCGGTAGATCTGCTGTCCTTGTGCAGCCATCAACGCCAGATCGCGGCCTGACGTCGGGGTAGATCGGGTGATGGATGTCGGTGCGGCATCGGGGCGCTTCGCCAGAATCGACGCCAGACTGTCCGACATCCGTTGCAGACCCTTGATCGCGCGACGGAAGAGGAGGAGTGCGACGATCAGGAAGATGTCGACGAAGAAGACGGTGCGGATGAGATTCGATTCGTCTGAAGCGAAAAGGTCTTGGACGACGAGCACGTATCCGACCAGGAAGACGATGGAAAACATCATCTGCAGCAGCGCCATCGCGACGTTGGCGATCGTGCGCCAAAACTGCCCACGCATCGACGGTGCGATGGCGACGACGATGCCAGGGATGGATTTGATGGCGTTGCCGATCGACACCCCGGCCGCGAGTACCAGCCTGCCCGCCAGGTAGATCGCGAAGGCCATCAGCAGGGTGCCGGCGAAGATCAAGAAGAGCAGGCCCATCGCTTGACCAGGGCCAGGGTTGTCGGCGTATTGCTTCATCGGCCCGTCATCGCCGTCGCAGGCCGCGATCGCGTCTTTGATGCGGTCTTCGGGCTTGTCGTCCGGGTTGATCAGGTCCAGCGCTGCCCCCGCGCCGGGAAGAATGTCACCGACCTTCTCTTGCACCTTGTCCATGACCCCTGGCCCGTCCGGGGTTGCGGCGTAAGCCTCGTCGAATTCCTTGACGCACTTGCCGTTGTTGTCCGGCGCATCGAGGACGACACCGAAGTTGATCAGCTGGGTGGGTTGGCGCAGGAAGGTATCTACGAGGGTCGATTTGATGGTGTCGATCTGTTGATCGGCGTTGCCGCTGGTGTTCCCACCGTTGGCCAGTCCCGACGCGACTTCGAGTCCGGCATCGCGTGCAGCGAAAACCAGACCGTCGTTACCGACGACCCGGTCGAGCGGGTTGGCGAGAAATCCGACGGCCGCGGCCGCGATGACACACGACATGAGCAGTTCGTAGATGCCAGTGGAGAAGCGCCCGCGTACGAACCACACGGCCACGCTGAATCCGGCGATTGTCAACATCAGTGGGGTGAGCGCGAATTGGTCGGTGATCGAAGTGACGGAGTCTGCGATGGTGCGGACCGGCGTGAGAATCATTTCGATCCAGTCGAAGGACAACGCGTAAGTGATGAACCAGATCGCCGTCGCCATCATGAATCGGAAGACCTCGTATTCGAGGGTGATGATGTACGCCCAGATCATTCTCCAGGTGCCGCCCATTGAGGCGTTGCCCTTGTCGATCGAGAGGAAGTAGCTCCAGGCGTCGATTCCGTGCGTGTCCTTGAGCGCCATCCATGCAAAGAACGGTGATGCACCTCCTCCTCCGCTGGGATCCGCAGCCGCGGGCGTAGCGAAAATCAGCAAAAGTGCACCAAGAGCGTGCCATCCCGCGACCACCCGAATGAGCAGGCGACTCCACCAGCGTGACCACAGCCAGCGAGAGATCGGTTTGCTCACGTACATGATGACGACCAACCAGGATTCGGGAATCCACGCTTGGGCGATCCGGCTGGCGGAGTGCAGGAGCCAACGCAGTGAGTGTGTGACCGCGGCGCGGACGCTGAAGTACTCGCGGGCTTCGGGACGGCCCTCGACAGCGTCCTGGTCGAGGGGGTGCGCCGCGGTCGAGGTCATGCCTTCACCAGCTTCTTGTTGTCTTTCGGGGTGGTCAGCGCGGCTTCACGGCGCGATTCGGTGGCGGGGAGAAGAGTTTTGATGCGGCCGACGTTTCCGCTGCCGTCTCGCATGTAGCCCTCGCCTCGACGGTGCGGCTCGACGTAGCCGTCTTTCCCCGTGACCGGCGCTGTCTGCTCCGTGAGCTCTTTGACCAGGTCTTGGTTCTCTGGGTCCAGGCCCAGCCACTCGATCGCGCGCTTGGCGAGGCCTTCGTCGGTGTGGCGATGAACAAATCGGGTTTTGATGAGGCCGCGAAGTTTCGGTGTCCCGAACGCGCAGTCCTGATCACCTAATCCCACTGCTGCAGAGGACTTTCGGCCTTGAAGTACGAAATCTTCGACGATGTCGATACCGTCGTCGGCGTTGAGAAGGTGATGAGCTTCGTCGACGAGGAACAGCGCCATTTGATCAGCGTCGGCGAAGCACTGACCGCGGGCGATCTTCGCGATGAGTGTGTAGACGGCGTGACCGAATCGCTTTTCGAGCGGCAGATTGTCGTACAGGTGCTGCTTCTCTGTCTGCAGCTGGGTGGGGAGCTCCACGCGGTGGGTGCGGAAGATGATCGCGGGTGCGGTGATCGGCAATGCCGGAAGGTCTTTCGCGAAGAGCGCTGCAGCATAGGTCAACCGGGCGTAGACGTTCATCTCTTCGCCGAGGTCGTGTGCACCGGCGATCAGGCAGTCGGCGGAGAGGAGGTGCTCGGTGAGCTCGCCCAGCCCTGCGTAGGGGTGCTTCGCGCGATAGGACGGTTCGAGCACCTTGGCCAACGCCTTGCCGTGTGTTGATGTCGGCTGGATTCGCAGCAACGCCAGCATCACCGATTGCGTCATCTCCGCCGCGATGCTGGGCGGGAAGATCCGCAATGGGTCGGTGCTGTAATCGGGTTCGACCAAATCGACGATGACCGCATCGGTGACCGCCCGAGCCCAGTTGGCGTATTCGCCGAGGTCACTTTGATCGATGCCGATGACCTGGCCGCCGCAGTCGACGACGTGGCCGGCGATCACCTTCATGGTGACGGACTTTCCGGATCCGAGCTCCCCGGTGACAGCCCACGAAGAGGACTGGTCGCGGAGGGATTTACCGAGTATGTCGTTGAACACCGCACCGATCCGGGCTGCCGTGATGTTCAGTGCGAGCAGGGGTCCGGAACTGTCGCCCAGATCGTTGCGAGTGAACGGCATGTAGGCCGCGAAATGTGTCGAGGTGGTGATGTGCCCGAATTCGCGCACGATCTTCGACGTCGGAACGCCGGGAATCATCGCCCACCACAGGTCCTCTTGAAATCCGAGCGGCGCGACCAGCTTGTAGTCCTGATGTTCAAAGGACTTCTTCACTGTTTGGGCTTCAGCGAGGGCCTGCTCTTCGGTGGGCGCGCCTACGGCGAAAAGCGCTGTCCAGGCGACTTCGACCTCGTCACGGTTGGTTTCGAGAAGCGAGCTGTACTCGGTCAGTGCAGAGGCTGCGATATCGAGGGCGCCCTGTCCACCTGCAAGCTCGCCTTCCCGCTGCTCGTACTGTTCTTTGAGGTTTTCCAGCGCTCGCTTGTTCGCTCGCATCACGTCAGCGCCTGCCGTCACCTTGAGTCGAGCAACGAAATCGACGTCGATGTCTCCGAAGTCGTCAGCCAGGGAAAAGAATTCCGAGCCGGGAAAGAGGACGCCGCCGGAGGGCATACCCGCTAGCGCAAGAATTACTTGGTACGACGCTGGTCGGTCGTCGATGTCGTAGGGCTGATCGATCTTGAGGACTCGACTGAATGTGGGGACCTTCGGACGCCACCAAGTCGTGGGCGCATCGCGATCTGACTGCGCGCCTTCGTCGAGTCGTGCTGGGGCGAGCGCCGCTCCCGATTTCGGGGAAGGTGTGGACGCGGCTCCAGGCATGTCTCGATCGACATGGAGGCCGCGGGTCATGGAGTGCTGCCAGAGCCAGACCATCTGTGCTGGTGTTGCCGGCCGAGCTTCGAAGACTGCGGGGATATCGGCGACGATGAGATCCGCCTGACGGATACGCGCCCGGACCTCGTCTTCGGGGACGGAGGTTCGAGGGAGTCCGATGAAGTCCGACAGCGACGACCATGCCGCGTGCGTGGCGGCTTTTGCCTGTCCTGCGAGTCCTGTCGTTGTCAGAGGGATGCTCAGATAGAACACTCGTTGGCCGGGGCGATAGAGCTCGATGGAGTCGAGGGTTGCTTCGCATTCGATCGCCCAGTCTGTGTGGACGTCGAGATCAACGCCTTCGGTCATCCTCGCCACGACCGCTTCGGCGCTCAGCGATGAGGCGATGCCCATCAACATCGATTCGCCGGGCAGTGCGCGCACGAGCATCGTGTGCAGAGTCCGGGCGGTGCGCTTGTCGACGTTGGGTCGGTAGCCGTAGTCCATTCCGCTCAGTACGTAGTCGGCCCACACGACACCGGATTTCGTCCACCGGATATTTGCTGCCATCGACAGAGTTGGCTGTTCCATTGCGGCGATCGCTTTCTACTCGGGGTTTCCGGCGTTGGCCAGCGCAAGGAGTTCCTTGACGCTTGATCGGCCGGGGCGCGGGGCGGGGTCGTTTGGTGAGAGGGCGGGCAGTTCCTGAGGTCGCGACTGAGTGCCGGCAGCGTTGTGTGCGGCTGGTACAGATTCAGAAGGGGATTCCTGTTCCACAGCGGTAGCGAGAGGATTTGCCTGGTCTGCGATGCGCGGATCGGCAGTGATATAGCCGCCGTCGTGAACAAGGTGCGGTGCTCGGATATTCACGCGTTTGCCGTTGATCTTGAGCTTGGCCTCAGGCGGTGCGAAGACTGCCTTGTTGACCCCTTGAGCGACAGATGCTGGGCTGCGGCCGGCCAGTCGGAGCTTGCCGACGACGAACACCGTGCCGCCGCAGCATGCGACGAAAAATCCGACGTTCCACGTGATGTTGTCGCCGAGCCATAGCGGATGCAGGAGCCACAGGATTGCTCCGACAGCGGCGCCACTGACTGCTTGAGGGACTGTGTAGGGGCCGAAAGGGAGCTTCTTACCGTCGGGTGTGCGGCCGATCAGCTGAGGGATTTTCCGAGCTGTTGTGAAGTCTTTGATGACTTCGACGTTGTTGTCGTCGTTCATGCGGGCACCGACTCGCGTGAGGAGTTCTGTCGGTGTGCTTGTGTGGTCGCGTCCGTTGCCGCGGTGGTTACCTCGGACATCTGCAGTCCTCCTTGTCAGGGTCGGTGAAGGGCGATTCGAGTGGGCGCGCGGTCGCCGTTTACACCGGCAGATCCAGACTCGGGTCCGGTGCTTCTACGACCTGCACGACCGAGATGGCCAGGTCCTCTCCAGTTCGGTCTTTGAGGGAGTCCATGTTGAAAACCACCCAGAGCGCTGCGGCGCAGATGAGGGAGGTCACGACCAGCCGGGCGATCGTGAAGGACTGGATCAGGTTCCGGAGAAGGAAGAACAGGACCAGGCAGCCAGCGGCGGACTGGAGGGCAAGCTTTCCATTGCTGGTCAGCTCTGCGATCTTGTCGAAGACACCGGCGGCTAGGACCGCGGTGTTGGGGTCAGCGGCGGCGAGTGCGATGGACATGATGGGTCACCTTTCGGTTCGAGGGGTCAATTTCCTGAAGGGGAAAACAGTGGGACTTCGCCGACAGCTGGAAGCGACGATCCGGATGGTTGGCTTGGTGCGGGAGCCTGAGTCGGCGCTACGGATGTCGATGCGGAAGTAGACGGAGCGTTCTTCGGAGTCGACGGGATCGGGGCGCTCGTGGTCGCCGAATTGACTCCGCTGCGAGGAGCAGTCGCGGCAAAGAGCGGCGTTGAGTCGATGGCGCTGACTTCCCAGCGACCGCCGCGGGAAGTCATCGTCAGCGCGTACTGACCGTTGACGGATTCGGCGTCGGTGATCTTCAAAGATGCAGTGATCAACAAGCGCACAACGTCGCCATCTGAACGTGGTGCTGCCGAGTTCGAGGCACTGAGATCGACCGAGGAGAGCACATCGGTGAGTGCGATGCTGCGGTATGGCGCCGGGACGATCGGTGCGATGGAGACCCCCGGCGTCAGGTAGCGAGCAACCTCGCCGTTGCCTGTCAGAAGTGCGGCGAGGAACTGGTTGGCCGACGTTCCGATCGGGTGGTTCGCGACGCGGAACTTATATCCGAGTTGGACGTCCACGGCTGTCGACGGCTGCGCAACTTCGGAAGGAAGTGTCGCGGCACGTGCACCGGATTCGGTCACTACAACAGGAACTTGGAAGTAGCGCCGAACGATTGTTGCGGAGGCATCGTCGGCGGGGCGTACGGAGACCGATACCGTCACGGCGTAAGTTCGTGCGTCGCGATCGAAGGCAATTGATGCGATGGCGGGGTCCGTCGCAACGTAGAGCGCAGATGCCGGGAGGTTCGGTGGCGTGGCAACGAACCGTTCGATCTCACGCTCGTTTCCTCGGCTGCCTTGAAGCCACGTCACGACCAGTTGACGGGCTACGTCTTCGGCTTGGGCTTGTGCTGCGGTGTCAATGCTTTGTGCTTCGTTGTCAGTTGCTTTGACGACTGCCGGAGTTGACGACGATCCGAATACGACGAGCAGCAGTGAGGCGATTCCTGCGACGAGAGCGGCGATGATCGCACCGCGAATTGCGCGTGTAGTCCACTGCTGTCGAAGGCCCCACTGGACTCGCTCTGCGCGGACACGCTCCTCTACTTCATCGACGATCGTCTCGGCGGAATCGGCGACGTCGGAGCCTTCCTGTTTCCCTTTCGGAGTACGCCCGAAGTTGTTGATCTTCTTCCAATCGATGTTCATCGGATACCTGCCTCGGTCGGCTGCTCGGACGAGTCGTGGTCTGATTCGCCGTCCGAGATGTCGGCGCTCATTGCCCGCGTAAGCGCTGCACGAGCGGCGGGCGCCTCTGCGAATACCAACAACGAGAGCGCCGCGCTGGCTTCTTCGTCGAATGGGTTTCGTGTGAGAGCCGCGGCGACTCGACGGATCTCCTCAGCAATGGCATGGGCGTAGCCGAGATCGTGCAGTAGCGCTTGCATCGAGTCGTGCATCCGGTCCTCCTGGCGACTGGCGAGTGTGAAAACCGCACCGAATTTGTGGGCTTCTACTTGTAGGAAGATCCGGGCGCGAAGACCTGAGTGACAGAGCTCGCCAAACTTTTTTCAAAGTTTTTTCCGAGGGCGGCCAGGTGCTTGTTGCCAGAGGTTCAAACGTGCACGTCGGCGCCCTCGATACATGCGCATCCACTCACGGCAAAGCACGCGGCAACAACATCTCCGGCAACAACAAACACACCTCCGGCAACAACAAACATGCAGGTCAGAGGCAATATAGGGCTGCTCTACTGGGCGCGAGACCAACCTCGCACGCGCACAGAGGAGACCCGTGGAAATGTCCACCCACGCAGCAACCGCACCCAGCCATTCGTCGTCCGCCCTGCCGTCCCACGACGCGACTCGAGGCGACCTCTACAGCCGCCTGAACACCGAATGGATGCAGCTGTGCGCACGACCCTCAGCAGCGGCAGAGGTGCTCACATGGTCGGTCAATCAGTCGGCCCTGAAGCAGGTGCAAGAACTCAACGACTTGGCTGGCGCCCATCGCCTCGATCGCGACGCCGTACTGCTGGCACTGCTGACCCTCCACCAGGAAGGCAGCGTTCTTGCCGGCCGCGCGCTGTTGCAGCTGATGCTCGGAAAGCTCATCTCGTTGACCCGTCACGCACGAGTGACGGGCTTCGATTCCTACCACGCCTACGACGAGCGCGCCGCCACAACCATCGCAACCTTCATGTCATTGATCGCCGACTATCGCCCGTCCGGAGAGAACATTTATGCAGCACTCTTCTTGCGGACTTTGAAGAAGATCGCACACGAAAACACCTTCGCCGGCGAAATCCCCGCATCCGATCTGATGGATCGTTCAGATGCTCCTGAGGCCGAGACCGAGAGCCCATTTCTCGCCCAGGATTTGCTCGCATGGTCGGTGCGAAACGGAGTCATCAGCGGCACCGACCGAGATCTCATTCAACGTGCATATCTCGACCAGACAGACACCGATCTGACATCGATTGCAACTGAGCTCGGCATGACATCGGCCGCACTTCGTCAGAGGCTCTATCGAGCGGTGTCGAAGATCCGGAAGAGCATGGGAACTTCGAATCAGGCGACCGATCATGCGCGCTTCGCCCGTGCATCGCGCAGCGCTCGACCGATCGAACAGGTTCTGTGATGACTCGAACCCTCGACACACTTTCTTTGGTGGCGTGCTTCCTGATCGCTGGTTTCGTTCTGAACGAATCGTCCCTATTGCTCGAGAATGCACGGAGTTTCGACGCTGCGTTACGTATTCCTTTCGCGACTCATCCCGAATTTTTTGGACAAGCGATGTCACTCGCTCACCGCGCTGCCTTCACCGTGGTCGACCTTCTCCCGAACACCTTGACCGCACATTCGAGCGGCGGGCTTTCCACCGTTCCCTCGCTGTAATCGCTCACGAAAAGAGACCTGTCATGACGACTACCGATTCCACATCCGCCGGCTACCGACGCGCATTCTCGACCGGATCGGCAGCCCTCCTCACAGCAGCCGTAGCGTCAACTCTGCTCATGATTTCGACGCCCGGGACCGCTCACGCGGCACCTGGTTCTGAAGGATGCCCCACCGCAGAGGTGGTCATGCTGACCGGAACCTTCGAGACAGATTCGGCTGCTGATCCTTCAGTCGCGACTGGTCTTCTCAAGCAAGTAACGGACCCACTTGTTCAGCAGTTCGGAAGCTCCATCAAAGTCACCTACCCCGCATACGAAGCATCAGCGTTCAACAAGGGCAAGACCTACGGAACGAGTAAGGCCACCGGAATAGAGGCCGCCGCGAAAGTTATGCAGACACGTGCAGCGCAGTGCGCCAACACTGTCTTCGCTCTCGGCGGCTACAGCCAGGGTGCCGATGTCGCGGGCGATCTGACGTGGTTGATCGGTCACGACAAGGGGCCGATTCCCGCGGAGAAGCTGATCGCAGTCGGCCTGGTTGCCGATCCCCGACAGAGTCCGAACGGCGACAACACTCTCGTTGGTCCACCTGTCGACGGAGTTGGTATTGCGGGGGCTCGGCCAGGCGGATTCGGAAAGACCGCGGCGGTAACGCGGTCGTACTGCGCACCTGACGACCTCTACTGCTCGACGAGCAGCAACAAGGACGGGCTACTCGCCGGGCTCGGCCGAGTGCTTTCCCAACCTCCTACTGCATCCGGTCCACAGCAGAGTGACGGTTCTCAGCCCAACACCGCGGCGCTACAGAACGCCTTGGTTTCGGACTACTCGAAGGTCGACCTCCCGGGCCTTGCCGGCAACGTCGACACACTGCAGAAGCAGCTCCAATCTGGCTCCCCCGACCTTGCCAGCGTGGGCCAAGCGGCATCCGACATTGCGAACACTCTGGTCCCTGTTGCCGATACGACCAAGTGGGTGACACAAAATCCCGCTGTCGAGCAGTCACTCCAGACAGCGGACGCATCCACGCCTGAGTTCGCGGCCGGCAAGATCGTCGAGACGGTCAAGGGCATCGATGTAGCCGGCGCATTGAAGGCCGCCGACACGATCGCGAAGACAGTCCAGGGAGCCACAGGCGCGGCGCAGGTACCGCAGCTGCAGGCCTCCGTCGACACTCTCACCAATCAGGTCTCACCTCTGACTGCTACCCCGGCGGATGGACTCTCCATTGCCGCGAACGCGCTCTCGATCATCAAGCCAAGCGTCCTGATCGATCAGGTCACCCACATCGGGACGAATGCCTTCGCATTGGCCAACAACATCCCTGCTGTCGCGGACATCTTCGTCACTCGTATCCCGCAGATCGTTCTCGACCCCGCACTCGATCCCATGGCGAAGGTCAAGGCCGTGCACGCCGAGTTCGACCGCATCAATGTTCTCTTCGAACCACTCGTCAAGCTCGCTGCCGGGCTGGACTACAAAACCGCAGCATCGCTCATCGCGATGATCCCCGATCCGTCCGGTACCGCTCAGATCGTGTCGATGATCGTTGGACTCGTCGGCAACCTCGACATCATAGGATTGGCCAACTCCGCCGGCGAACTGCAGAAGCAGCTCTGGCATGCGATCGAAACCGGCGATGTCATCGGAGCCGGTCTGGGTGCACTCCCCCACATCCTCGACTTCGCGAAGATCGCGGTCGGCACGCTCGGGGGTGGACAGAAGACTGATCCGGCCAAACTGGGAGCTGCGTCCACATCGTCGGCGACCAGCCAGCAGCTCACGCAGCAGTCCCAGGCCGGAGACCTTGGTGGTCTCGCCTCGAACCTCACCGCACTGGCAGGTTCTGACGGCGCCGATGCACTGGCACAGATAGGGACCGAAGGACTGAAGTTCGCTTCGTTCATCGGTTCCGGAGCTCATCAGAGCTACGGCGAAATGGTCATCGACTCCGCCGGCACGACCGCCCTCCAAGATCTGACGAACCACTTCCGCGACGCCATCGCAAAAGTGACCGCCTGACATTCTGCAAAAGATCCGCATGGCCAGAGAAGGGTCCCACCGTTTACCGGTGGGACCCTTTTCGTTTGTCTACAGCTGTTTCGTGGGATTCGTTCACGCGGACACTGGCCAGCGGTGGATCGTCCGCAGTGCTTGCGCGACTATCGAACGTAGACGTCGATGCTGGTGTAGCGGAAGGTCGTAATGACTTGGCCGGATTCGACCCGCCAAGGTCTGACATTCGTTTCGGCTCCAAGTTCGTGAGTGCAGACGACTGCGGCGGTGTCGAATTCAGCTCCGATGACGATCCCAGGTGTCCCGTTGAGAGCTCCTTCGGCAACCCCAGGAAGAGGGCTCCAGTTCTCCGCAGTTCCGTGGAGGAGATTTTCGCGAGCCCAGCTCAAACGGCGATCGTGCGCCATGCCTGCAAGCTCGCCGGCATCGCCACGAACGCCGCGGAACAAGCGGATCCGCGCAGCGCTATACCTCTCCTTCACGTGGTCGGCGAACGTCTTCCCAAATGACGCCGTCAGCGCGAGCCAGTCATTCGTAAGCGACGGATCAGCTCGAAGCCGTTGGCCGGCCTCATCGAATCGGGCTCGGCCGGAACTGCTCCGGTCATCGCGATAAAGCCGCTTGAATCTTGGGTCGACAGCGGTGATTTCTCGTTCGAGCACGAGCCTTGGGACATAGAGTCCCACGGGCCGACCTCCCGACTTGATATCGACCTGCCATTCAGCAAGGCGGTGTATGAGGACTGACTTATCGGCGCCCGCACCAAGATCGTGCGCTCTGTCCGCGACCTTGCGACGAAAACTGTCGGTGACGCTCTCTCGCGTCGCCTGGGTCAGCCACCTTTGCAGCGGGTCACGGTCACAGAAATCTATTTTGCTACCGCCTTGTCGTTGCGCTTCGCTGTACATAAGCCCCATCCTGCCCGATTATGGAGCGTGCGGGTCCGACGTGCCAGCTGAGAACATGATCAACCGGGGGATGAATTGGGCGGACCCAAACCCGATGTGCCCGTTGACCTCCATTTCATGCTGAGGGCGTTCAGCGCGGCGGGTAGTCCATGACTGCAGATAGCCTCCCCCCATGGCTCCCCCTTCGCCGTTCGATGACAGCGGCCGCAACTTGTTCGTCGTCCATCTCCATACGGCGGCGACGAGCACTGGCGACCAGTGGGTGCGGGAAATTGCAGCGATTGATACAAGTAGCGGTCGATCGTGGGAGATCATCCTGGCGGGCGAAGACGCACTGGCAGACGACGCTGCAGCAGTCCCCAAACTCGCGGCACTGGCACGCAACATCGAAGGTCAGATCGCCGGGGGGTTCCACCCGGATGCGCACACCCGGCTCCTCAGACGTCTGTTCGTAGAACTGGGTCTTTCTCCGACGTGGCATCAGAACTCCGATATCCGGCAACTGACAGCCGGCGCACTGGGGATCCCACCCACCCATATGCCCACCACGGAACAGACCTGCAATCTGTGGGGTGTTCCTGTACGAGCACGCGAAAGCGCCGTCCAAATGGCGGAAGCGGCGGCAGCGTGCTTCGACGCGCTCGCCTACTTCTCAGCAGGTGACCGACGGCGCATGGTCGATGTCCAACTGAATTGAGTCAGCTATGCCAAACCGAATATCGAGACTGAAAATGCCTGCAGGCCTGACCCTGTTCTTGCGGCGATTACGCTGGCGCCACGTCGCGTTCCTGTGGTTCGTCGCAGCCCTGCTACTGACGTTGATCAACAGCAAGGTTGAGACAGGGACGGCCTATCATTGGGTACTTGCGGTTCCTGTCGCTCTCTCTCCCGTGCTTGTTCTTGCCCTTTGGGTGCGAGCGAAGAGGAAACGCTGAAGGCTCTCCCGCGTCCACTCCCCCGCGTCACGTTCCGAGTTCGTCGTCTTTGAAGAAGTATCCGGTCAGCGCCGCGGCGATCAGGTGCGAGCGGGATTTCGCGCCAAGTTCCGCGACGAGGTGATCGATAACATCGAAGTCGGCGTGGAATAGTCGGTAAGTCACCTGCGTCTCATTATCGTCACGTGACGTTTTAGCGCGGATACCTCGGGCCGCGAACAACCCGCCACCGATTCGCCCGCCCGGATAGAGCAGTTCCGAAAGCCGATCATGAGTCGCTTCGATCGCGACGATGAAGATCTGACCGTTCGTCATCCCCGTGCTCGCACGCAATTCCTCGAGCTTCGCATAGCACCTGGCCGGGACCCGAACACTGGAGGACTTCCCTCCCCCCTCCAGATCGGAGGAACGGTCGATTGGCTCCCGATCTTGTTGACTTTCAGGAGCTTCCAACTTGGCAGGGCGCTCAGCCTGCGCGGGTGCTTCCAGTTGGTGTTGAACTTCGTCGTTATCACCCTCGATGTACGCCGTAGCGATGCCCTCGAGAGATCGGGCTGCTGCCGAGCGAAAGGTGCCGGCGAGCGGCCGGTGCCCGCCAGTCGACTCAGTCGGGCCCTGGTTGTGCATGCTGGTCACGTCAATCTCCGATACTGAACAGGGAACGAGATGCGCTCGCTCAAACCCAAAATGAACCTGCTGAGAGTTATACAACCCTCCCTGGACAACTCGGGTGCGGTAAGACGAGCCACCCAAGACCCGCGAATCCTCCACCCAAGTCGCCGTCGTCGCCGTTAGAGAAACGTATCGGATCATTCCGCTACGACCAAGGCACGAGCACTGTATTGCCTTATGCGTACTGCCCTCACAAACTCAAAGTCACTTCGCAGACCTACCGATGTCATCCCAGTATCGTCCCAATTTCAGAGTGTCCCCTACTTGCTGCTGGATGCAACGTCAACCGGGACGGTATTGGGACGGTCTTGATGCCCACTTGAGCGCGTTCCAAACCGACGTCCATGCTATTCCGCGATGAGTAACACCCGCTTGTTATTGGCTCCTAATTTCGAACCACCAGAGCATTTACCGCCGATTGGGACGCAACTAGAACTACTGATGACACACCACCGGTGTGGTGTCATCATTGTTCTATGACCGTTCCCAACAGTGAGATGGGCCTCAAGCTCAACTTCGCATGGATCGACGATCTTCGCTGGCACCGTGACCAGTACAGACAGTCACGTTTTCAATGGACAAGTAGCGACGCCCTTTTAGCCGCGACCGAATTCACTCGCGGACGTCAAAGTTTCACCACCTTGTCTGAGCTGCGCGAACTGAGCCAGGCACGACGCTCGGCCGCCACCTACGCCACAGTGTGTCAACGTGCATTCGGCGAGGCCGCCAGACATGCGCGCAGAGGCCTCGAAACGACCACATCCTGGTCGACAGTTGCTCACGAACTAGACACGACAGTGCTCACTTGCTCGGCGAGTTCCCACTTCTCGATCTGGTCGCAGGCACATGAACGCACTAATGCCCAGGTAGCCCGGGTACAGAAGATCGTTGACGGGCTCTACTTCTCGAACCCCCTAATCCGCGCATGGGAGCTCAAACAACTGTGGAGCCTCTATGCGGCTGCAGAGGACATCCTCGAAGACACTCTGGTCGATCTCGCCGTCGAACTCGACGGATTACGCCGGGCTGATGACATCGCCCGGGCCGCAGATGTGAGCACCGTCGCCGGCCTCGGGCATCGAATTAGGTCGCAGCGTGCACTGCGTGGGGCCATAGGCGATCCACGCAGGACTCCCCATCAATACAGCTAAACAGCTATTTCACGCACACGTTCACGCACTGCTATCCATGTTGCATCACGCAAGTTAAAAGCCGGGGCCTGGAATCCTGAACACGCACGTGGTCACACACACCTGCACGCAGGCCGACCCGCACGTCAATCGCCAACTGATTCCGCTTGTGACACAGGAGGCCGGTCCGCACGCAATTCCGTACAGGAACCCGAAGCTGCACCCCGCACGACTGCCCGTCCTCGTGCACGCTCTTCATCCTGCGAGAAGTCACGTGATACTTCACGGAGACATACCCGCGTATCAAACCGCTGTACGCTCCGCACGTCATCCTGCGGTTTCACACGCAGAGCATCCCGTGTGGTTCTCCGTGTTACCTCACACGGGATCGCACGCAGACGATCACGTTTACTTACCCGCCATTCATTCCGCGTTACTTCACGCGTGTGTATACGCGTACCTTCACGCATAACTTCACGCATACAATCACGTTGATGGTCATGCGCTCCTACCAGCGTGTTTATCTGCGGTCCGTACCGGAGGTCGCTCTGCAGTACATCACGCCGATCCGCATGCTGAACTACATGCCTGAACACATACGGCTCCGCACGCGTGGCATACCGCGAGTTGTCCAGGACCCCTGCTAACTTTTCTTACAGACCACTCGTCACAAACCAACGTCCATTGGGAGAACCACCATGTCTGTAGATGCCGTTCCAACGACACCCACTCATCAGCAACTGCCTGCCTGCTTCGGATTCTTCAACGGCAAAGGGGGAGTGGGCAAGACCTCACTCTGCGCGAACACCGGAGGCCTACTCGCTGCCGGCGGCTACCGGGTTCTCCTGCTTGACTTCGACCCCCAGGCCAACTTGTGCCGCGACCTCGGATTCGTGAAGGAGGACGGTGTGCCCTTGTTCTCAGCCCTCTTGAGCGGGTCGGCGCCGCCGATCATCCAAAACGTCGGTGGCCGCGAGAATCTCGACATCGTTCCAGGTGGCCCGGCGATGTTCGACCTTGCCGCAGTCATGGTGTCCAGGCAGCAACGACAGGGAGGCAAACGATTAGGGCAGCTCTTGCTGGCCATGTTGCTTCAAGTGGCCGCAGATTACGACGTCATTATCTTCGATACCCCTCCGACGGATCTCACGATCATCGAAGCAGTGATGGAAGTAGTCCACGCTGTGGTCATTCCAATCCGCGCAGATGATGCCAGCCTCGACGGCATGGAAACGATCGCCGGCCAGTTCTCGGCAGCACGAGACGGAGATCCGGAA
Organism: Rhodococcus sp. IC4_135; assembly: GCF_011602025.1. Lineage (NCBI taxonomy): Bacteria > Bacillati > Actinomycetota > Actinomycetes > Mycobacteriales > Nocardiaceae > Rhodococcus > Rhodococcus sp. IC4_135. The sequence continues at coordinate 1,245 of NZ_JAAOLG010000032.1, read as the reverse complement.
CGAAACCTTCCTGCCGTGAACCCCCAGCTCCAACTCGGCGGGATCTGCCTCTTCGGCGTCAGCTCACGCGCAACCAAACTTGACGCAACGATTAGGGAAGCAGTGGAGGAGATGATCGGCGATTCGGCCCCGACTTTCGAATCTCGGATCCGCACGATGGAGACCACCGCCTTCGACGCGCGACGCCAGGGACTACTGGTGCATGAGCTCGAGGAGCGATCGGCCGGGGAAACCGCATCACGGATCGCAGCGCTGAGGAAAGGCACGAAACCGAAGGATCTGATGCTCTCGCGAAACGCCTCTGGCCTGGCCGAGGACTACTCAAACCTCACCCGCGAGATCCTCGTACGGATGTCGACCATCACCGCTGAGAGGGCTTCGGCATGAGTGAAGATAAGGTCCGCAACCGCAAGAGCATTGCCAGGTCTTTCGCCCCGAAGCACAACCGAGCAGAGGGACTCGCTGGTCTCTTGCCCCCGGCCGGCGGTCTGCAGCCTCGCCGCGCCATGAGCCCACAGACACCGGACACGGCTCAACCCGAGATCGACTCCACCGCTCCTCACCCGGCGGCTCCCAAACGAGTCACCGACGCCCCTCAACCCGCCGTCTCGGCGCCTGAATCTCCAGTGCGGGTGCAGCCGATGGAACCCGAAGCTGTCACCGCTCCAGTCGCGCCACCGCAGGCGCCTCCTGTTGTGGTCGAACCTGCACCCACTGCCGCCGGAGCGCCGTCAACCCAGATTTTGGAAGACGAGTATCTGCCGCCTGCCGATACCTCGAAGGTGACTGTCACCGCCTACCTGGATCGTGCCACTCGCGACGCCTTGGTGAGTCGGGCGGCTGAACGGAGATGCGACCACGCCGACGTCGCCATCGAAGCCTTCGACGCAGTAGGTATCGAGCGACTGCGAGGCCTCTTCCAACCAGTAGCGGGCAGATCGTCCTCAGGGATTCCAGTCCATCAAGAGCCGTTCGCGGTCAGGGGACCTGTCGAGACATGGTTCCGCTTCACCACCGCTCAACGCGACTGGCTTGACGAGCAAGTGAAGGTAGTCGGTTCCAAATCGCGCAGCCGCTTGCTTGCGGGCGTCTTGTCGCTGCACCTGGGCGCGCACACACGGTAGTGGCGGACGACCTCCGCGGCCGCAAAAGGTGAGCCTCGGAGGTCGTCTCCGTCATCGGCCCCTCTTGAACGACGCTGGGGACTGTCATCGAATTCGAGGCTTTCAGTAGCTGCGAAACCAA
>NZ_JAAOLG010000031.1:0-50608 GCF_011602025.1 Rhodococcus sp. IC4_135 | reverse complement strand
GAAGCACATTTTTCAATCAGCAGCCAGGGCGTCCCGAAGCGCTGGGCGGCCACTCGTTTCGAGCCACACAAGGCAAGACACCATCAGCCACACCCAGCACTTCCGGACCAACTAACAACTTACGGAGACACCATGATCGAACGCACACGTGCCGGACTGATAGCAGCTGCCGCAAACGGACGCAAGGGCGGACGGCCCCGCAAGGTGACAGATTCTGACGCGATCAAGGCTCGACAGTTGCGCGAAAAAGGTATCAGCGCTCCAGATATTGCACGAATGCTCGACTGCTCACGTGCGACGGTCTACCGGTATCTCGCGTAACTCTTGAACAGATACAGAGACAATTCGCATGGCGGATGTCGATAGGTCACACCGTAACTGTCAACGCGTGGTGCAGCATAAGATGCTGACCGTTGTAGCGGACCCCCACCACGTTCCGTCACCAAAAAGCGTTAGACCTTTCGATAACGCAAACGACCCATGGTGTTCGATTGATCTACCGTCTTCTGGTAGTCCGACTCAGCGTTAGCGGCTGTGGCTAAAGAGAGTGCACGGAGACTGTGCGGAACCGTCCTCGGCTTCGGGCAGGTCGAGGCGCACGGTGTCTGCCAAGTCGAGGTGGAGACGAGACCGACGAGCGAATGATCTCAGTTTCCTTGCGCGCTAGGCGAGTTGCGCGGGGGCGGCGAACGTCTTGTTGATCAATGCGAGTGGTTGGATGATTCCCCGGAAGAAGGCTGGGTGGCCTATCACTCGATCTCACCGCGACCGAGCTGAAGACTAGACGTCGTCGACCGGTGTTCAGAAAGGGGCGATCCACACTTGGACACCAGACGGAATTGAAAACGGTGAGGACGTTTTCGATGAGCGAAACAAGCAGTCCCTTAGACTCCTCCCATGGCTCCAGCAATCAAAACCAACCCGCGGCATGAGGTAGCCGAGCAGACGGCACTTTGGCGGAGGCAAGCGTCCTCGCTACCCGCGTTGCGTGGAGGCAAGCGAGTCTGGTTTGCGCTCGTCGTCGAGCTCGTGGAGCAGATCGCCGCTGGTAAAGCAGACGTTATGGAGTCTCGCCCCAATATTCCTCCTGCGATTTTCGAGGGCGCCATACACAAGGTTGGCGCTGCGCCCTCAACAGATCCATCAACATGGCGTGAATACGGCAGATTCCTCAAAGCGGCTGGATTCGCACAGACCGTGCGAGGTCGACTTGACCTAACATCGGCCGGTCAGGCTTTTCAGTCGGGTCCGGCACCCGAAGCCCTCGGTGCAGCCCTCGCAGGCCACTTTCGGCTATTCGCGGAATCGCTGGCGTTTGTGTCCAACGCGCCATGCACGGTCGAGGACCTCGACCGCCATCTTCGCGTTCAATATGAAACGGCATGGAGGAGTCTGGGCGGCACGCGCGATCGGATTGATTGGCTTGACGCTCTTGGTCTTGTCGAAGGAATCGGAGGCCGGCGTTGGAGTACAACGTCAGCGGGGGAGAAACTTCTCGCTCAGTGCACGATCGTTAGCCCCCAAGCCATCGCAATACGTCGTACCACCACCGACGACATTGCGGAAGCGCCGCACGAGATCAAGCTCCTCCTCGCAGAGCTCTCGACGACCGAACGTACTCATGAATCTCGTAGCACCTACAACATCTGGGTTCCAAGTCCAGCCTCAAGACCCAACAAGGTCGAAAACCTCAGGACGATTGTGAACGCGGCCCTCGATCCAATCGATCGGGAAGAGCTTCTTCGCTTTATTACCGACACGTTCGCGCTGCAACGCAGTAGCGTCGATTCAATGATGCCGTTCCTCCGGGCATCGGGTCTTCTGCACGAGGTCGGACTCGGCATTTACCAAGCCACGACCTCCGCTAAAGCGTGGATTGAATCGGAAGAGGACATCAACTTCATCCGAATTCTTCATGCGAATATGCGATTTGTCGGCGAAATGCTTCAGACTGTGAAGCTCGGTATCACTCGCACTGACATGTATCTCGAATCTGCGAAGTACGGCCTCAACGTCGACAAAAGTCGCTGGATCGCATCATTTCTCGAAGACGCCGGTTTGGTCGAGCAGCCACGGTACGGGAGCCTCCGGGCAACTTCACTTGGACTAGCTCTGCTCGCTGGGCTGCCACTCGCAACCGCTCCGATTCCTCGCGATCATGAGCAGGCTCAGTCTGCCGAGATTACCCGGGCCAGCCCCCCAAACCAACCTTCGCTCACGGATCAGTTGGTGACGTTGTCGCGATCGCCAAACGCTTCAGGTCTCGGTTCGGGGAAGGCTTTCGAGCTCGCAATCCGCGATGCTTTTCGAGCACTGGGGTTCCATGCACGAATAATCAGCGGATCGGGTGATACCGATGTCGTTGTGAGCTGGCGCGACGATACCGGAACTGAAGCGGTGGCCATCGTAGAGGCTAAGTCTCGATCGAACGGTCAGGTATCACACACTGACATTAGCGATGTAGCTTTGGAGACTCACAAGACCCAGCATCAGGCAGTTTTCGCTGCGGTAATAGGACCGACGTTCGCTGGCGAGACCATCAAAAACATGGCCGTCAAGCGGAAGTGGGCGCTCGTGGACGCGCAGGGGCTTGGAGATATCGTTGAGGCTGCCACCGAGCTCGGATTGAGCCCGAAGACGACGAGTCTCTTGTTCAAGGTTCCAAATGGACTCGACGAGCTAGCTCGCGCAATCGAGGGGCGACGCCGAAAGCTTTCTGTGATTTCGTTTGTGGTGTCCCAGCTTGTCGACGAAGCAGCGGATACAGGTGACGCGATTACAGCCCGCGATATTTCTCGAGACGGGCGGAGGTCCCAGCTACAACCAACCCTCGAAGAAGTACTGGATGCACTCGCGCACCTAACAAGCACGGCCACTGACGCGATTCGAGTCGTGCAAGGACACGATGACGTCAGATTCTCGACATACTCACTCGGCGACGCGCGGTCGGAAGCTTCGCGATTGCGAGCGTTGGCAAACGCAATTGAAAGGTCATTGCCGGAGAATCTTAATAGCTGAGGGTGATGTGTGTCTGCGCGACTCCGTCATGTACCGAATGTGGTGCGCTTCCGTCTCGCCAGGTTGACGGCTTTTGTGATCGGAAGGTGTCCCCGGCGTATACCTGATCTCGGTTTGCAGCCATGGCCGGCCGCGCGGAGGCTTCTTGCGCTTCCCATCTATGGCTCTTGTTGCGCTGATTGGGGTTACGCTGAATCGTGTCGTAGTCGACACGATATTTCTCATGGGCGGGTCGACCGTTTGACAAGTTCACCAGTGCAACCGTGTTCGTGATTTTCTTCCGGCGCAACACACATTTGCGGACGGGCGGCTTGCCCGCAGCGCGGGCCGCTTGATCTCGCGCTGGCGTGGCGTGTTGCCCATAGTGACCGCCTGAATGGATGCGACGGGGTGAATCTTCCAGTGTCTCAATATTTCAGGCATCGCTATATGCCGACACGGCGGGCTCGCTCGGTGCATGGCCTCACCGATCGGCTGCGCGTACTAATCCGATGCGAACGTCACTGCGGATTCGTTCTGGCGATTTGGGCGCAACGCCTCATATGTGTTCACGTGTAGGCGCGTTCGAATCATTGGTTCCCGTAGATGAAGTCCTGTATCGCCTTGGTCTCGGCCAAATCGTAGGGGTCGTTCGCCAGTCGTTCGGCCTAGTCACGAATGTCTTGGCGTCGCTTCTTCCGCAGTTCCATTGCCATACAGGGCAGCTTGATCGCAGCCTCAGTGGCGCCCCAGTTGGGGGAGTACCTCACCCCGGCATCGATCACGCCCCCCAACTCGCTCGCGTGATCGCAAGATGTACGGGTTCCCAGGTCTAAAAGGAGAATCGAACGTATCTACGCCCCACCGTGCTAATCCGCGATACTCGGCCTCGTGACGCCTGGAAGATCTCACGTCGACTGACATTCATGCGATATCGTTTGTGGCGCTTGCTAAACCGAATCCACTCTCTTTGCATGCGCAAAGCCCATGATGATTCGGCAACTTTCGTCGAGCAAAGAAAATCCGAACACGAAGGACGACGATATTGAAGATTGACGAAATTGAAATTGGTCACGACTACGCCTACCGTGTTGGCGGTCAAGGCGCATTCACCCGTGTGAAATGTCTTGAGATTCAGAAGAGAAGTTCCCCGCCTCGCGTGGTTGTCCGTTTTGAGGCTGACGGAGTCAAGGATCGCGTAACCCCTGCCAGGTTGCACGTCGAGTGGGACCTCCGCGATGCACTCATGGAGAAGGAGAGCAGGCAAGCCGCGGTCCGTAAGGCTTCGCTCGGTTACAACGATCCGCGGGAAGACGCGTGCCATGTTGTATTCGACGAACTGATTGATCGAACTATTGCATCGGCAGGGCACAGCAAAGAGGCTGGTGTCATCACGATTTCCGATGTTGATGCGTTGGCTCGAATTCTCGAGATTGAGCCTACTCAGCTGGAATCTGACTCATTGACATTCCGTGACGGTGATGATTTGGTGGCGCCGTGGGCGACGACAAGCCTTGTCCTGACCAGGCTATGTGAACTGAACTCCGAGAAGATTTTGAAGCGGGTGGAGTCGGATGAGCGGGCGGCCGCTGCAAGGATCCGCGAGCATGGCAGCGATGATCCATGGTGGTCGGGGTTTGAAGAGAATCAGGTACAGGCGCGGAATATTTTGAGGCAATGGTGCGGAACTGAAGCAGTAGAGCGGCGCGATGAGCTGATCGTGCTACGCGAGCAGGTAAAACACGCGTGGGATGCGGCTGAATCAGCGATCAAACTGCTGAGGAACTATGGGTACGACACAGATGCCGACCGACTTAGCCGCGAACTTCATTCTTGACTAAGGCCAAGCGACGCACTCTAGTCATCCTGAGCTGACAGCCGCCAGACATGACGCATTCGGTACGCAGAGAGTACGCAGTAGATCCGAAATTGTCCGAATCCTGCCAACGGTACTAGTCGGTTAACCTCCTGTTCAGGGCATGTTCTCGTATCGAATCAACTTCGACAAACGCCCAGCACCGGATTCCGCTTCAACGTCTAGATCTGGCTTCGGGTCCTCACCGCACGGGCATCTCGCTGAGCGCCCGACGTGTGACAAACCGCCGTGGTCTCCCCGACAGCGGATCGGTGAATTCGAGTTCCCTCGCGAGCAATTGGAGTGGGAGAGAATGATCGTCCGGCGCGTCGGGGAGCAGGTCGGGGTATCGCCGGTCGCCCAGAATCCCGGCGCCGAGAGCTGCCAGGTGCACCCGCAACTGGTGCATCCGTCCGGACTGCGGACGTAGAACCGTGTGCAGCACAGCACGTCCGGAGGCGCTCACGCCCGTCCCTCGCGCCTCGATCATGGTCTCGGAGTTGGGTTCACGGCTGTCGTCGACGAGGACCCGCAACTCGCCACGCCGTGCTTCGATGTGGTTGCGGTAAACGAGGGGACCATCGGATTCGGCGAACCCCTGTGCGTCCTGGCCCCACCGGGACGGTCGCGCTGACACTGCCTCGTAGACCTTCGTGACCTGACGCTTCTCGAACAGTGACTGGTAGGCGCCGCGCGTCGCGGAGCGGGCCGAGAACATCACCACGCCTGCGGTGCCGCGGTCGAGTCGATGGATCGGGGTCAGATCTGGGTTGTCGAGGCGGACCCGCAGTCGGACGAGCGCCGACTCACGCAGGTAGCGCCCGCTGGGGGTGGTCGGGAGAAAATGTGGCTTGTCGATGACGACGAGATCGTCGTCGATGTGCAGGATCTCTTCGTGGAACGGCACGGGGTCCTCCGCCGACAACTCACGGTAGTACCAGATGAACCGGTGCGCGCTGAGTTCTGTGCTCCGGCAGATCGACTGGCCGTCGATACCCACGAACTCACCGTCGTCGAACCGCCGATACAAGTTTTCGGCGTCCAGATGGCCGAACTTGGCTACGACGTACTCGGCGATCGTCGCCCACGGACCAGAGAGCGGGATGCGTAGGCGCGTCGGGCCAACCCCGTTCTTGACGGGCAGCGGTGGAGACATGGACACGCAGGTCATCATCCCATCGACAGCTGGTCAGCGGTGATTCGGTGTGGCCTCTACCGGGGACGTCCCCGCGGGGACGCGGAAACCGAACTCGGAGCGGCGGCCGCCCAGAGATCGTCGAGTGGAAAATCAGTAGCGCGGACGACAGTCGGGTCCGTATTGTTCGGGAGACAAAGACCGCAGTCGAAAAGCGCTGCGGTCCATACCTTCTGTAGCTCAATTGGTGAGAGCACCCGACTGTGACTCGGGCGACGGCGGATCGTAACCGCCCAGAGGGACTCAGCTCAGATACGGCTCAGGTCGGGCCTCTAGGCGCAGAGACCGGCAGCCCTTTGCCTGCACAGTTGCCGAACCAGCCTCAGTCGGTATTCCCTGAATCGCCGAACAGCATTCCAGTCGCCGGCCATTTCCGCGTCGGCAAGTAGGTATTCGCAGTTGTCCAACTGATCCTTCAAAGACATCATCAGAATTCACCTCCGATCACCCGAGCAAGTACCTGTCCAGGATGCGTCCGACGGGACCTCGCGGGCATCGGCCGTACTACCTGATCAGGTACCTGCTTCGGAGTGGGGGCGGGCTACTTCTTGACCGCAGACGCAGGTAGCGGCATACCGCGCTCGGCCAGGACGGCGCGGAGGCGATCGGGGTAGTCGGTGATGATTCCGTCGACACCGAGGTCGATCAGGGCGTGCATGGTGGCGGGATCATCGACGGTCCACGGGATGACCTTCATGCCACGCGCATGTGCGCTCGCGATCATGTCGGCTGTCGGATAGAGGGTGAAACCGGGATCCCCGACCTTTCCGCCCTGCGGAGTTCCTTGGACAGGGGAGTAGGCGGAGGCGCCGAAGGTTGCCACCGCCGCGATGCCGTCGCCACCGAAATCATCGATGTCCAGACCACCGAGCCACGGTGACGCTCCGTCCTTGCCTACCTGGAGAAAGTCGCCGTTGGTGAGCGCGACAACGGGCACACTCGGCGCGAGTTGACGGGTGAGCATGAGCGAGCCCCAGTCGAAGCTCTGAATGGTGACGCTGTCCAACAATCCGGCTGTCCGGATCGTGTCGAGAACTACGGAGACGAACTGCTCACGCGGGGCGGTCTCGTGAGGCGCTCCCGCTTCCACCTTGGTCTCGATGTTGAGCTTGATTCCGGGTGCGTTGTACGACTTCACCAGAGCGAGGACTGCTTCGAGCGTCTGCATTTTCGCTCCCGGAACACTCTGCTGCTCAGGGTATCCGGCAAGGGGGAGGGTGCCGCAGTCCATGGTCTCGATCTGCTGCAGGTTCAGCGTGTTGACGAATTTCCCGACGTAGGGGAACTCCGGGTCGCCGGCAGTTGCGGGCTCGGTGTCGAGGCATTTCTTGTTCGAGATCTTACGATCGTGCGTGACGACAGCGATCCCGTCTTCGGTGACCTGGGTATCGAGTTCCAATGTGCTGACGCCCATTTCGAGAGCATTCGAGAACGCGGCCAGGCTGCTCTCCGTGTACAGGCCGAGCCCGCCGCGGTGGGCTTGGACGTCGAACGTCGAAACCGGCTGGGGCGCTGAACTACCGAACGAACCGGACCAGTCGAGACTTCCGGTGGGCGATGCGGCGGCCGGGGTCGCCAAGGCGGTGAGGGGGAGTGCGACGGTCACGGCGGCGCACGACAATATTCTGCTCAGTTGCATGAAAGGAAACGTAGAGGCGCCGAATGGCCCACTGGGGTTCGTTAGGTAAACTAACGGTAAAGGTCAGGCCGCGTGAATACGCTGCTCGATGCCGTTCGCTTGGACCTTCATCCACGACGCCAGAAGCTCGCACCCGGTCAGTCCGCTCTCGTCGAGAGGTTCGATCGCGTAGCTGATGTGTCTACCGCCGCGAGGGTTCTCCAGCTGAAAGCGGTTCAGGTTCAACCGCGTCGGCAGATAGCCGAGTACTTCGAGGAACGCGGTGCGAATGCGTCGTAGATCGGTACGCCACTGCTTGGGGCTGAACCGAGTCTTCTGCGCGTTCTGGAAAGCATTGCTGCGAAGTAGTTCCCACACCTTACGTGCCCACACGCGTGCCTGGGAGAAGGACATCCAGCGCGTCAAGTCTGCGATGTCGCGAATGTAGTTGTCGTCGCTGGCATTACAGATCATGTCCTGTGGGTGCCCGATCCACTTGACCGGAATCCACGGGTGGACTTCGGGTCCGTCGCCGGCAACGCCGTGTCCCTCACAACCTTCGATGACACCGGCCGGTTGTTGAGGATCCGAGATCAATCCGACTCCGATGATGTTGGCGCCGTTCAGCGTCGGAGAAGTCAATGTCGGAAGTGCTGCGCGGATCACACTGCATCCCTGGGAGTATCCGATCAGCATGACTGGGCCGTCTGTCTGTGCGATTTCGGCAGTGAGGGCCTTCACACCCATCGCGGTGCTGTGCCGAAAGCTCAGGCCGCCGTCGGCGACCGGGCCGTACGACGCGGGATAGGCGACCCAGCGAGAATCGAATCGATGGTCGAGTTCGTCGGTGACGGCACTGAGGAGTCCGCGCACACGGGCGCCGTCGTCGCCGACGTGGGATTCGCCGGTGCCGCCAACTGCAAGAACGGTTACCTCAGCCATGTCAGCCATGATCCACGTCGATTCTGAGAGGTCGGCATCCAAACCCTGAGAAGAGACTGGCAATCCGTTGTGCTGCGAAATCGTTATGGAACGAGCACCATTTACCCATGACGACGCCGAATCGTTCATCCAGGCGAAAAGTGTCCGTGGTCGGGGCGGGAAGCGTCGGCACTGCGATTGCATACGCATGCTTGATACGCGGATCAGCCGACGTCCTTGCCCTCTACGACACCAACAGGGCAAAGGTCCGCGCCGAAGTTCTCGATCTCAACCACGGAACCCAGTTCACACCGCCGTGCACCGTGGAGGGAGGCGATGACATCTCGGTCACCGCGGGATCGGACTTGGTCATTGTCACCGCGGGCGCCAAGCAGCATCCCGGCCAGTCGCGGCTCGAACTTGCCGCGGTGAACGTCAAGATTGCACAGACTTTGACCGAACAACTGTTGTCGGTGTCGCCGGACGCGGTTCTTCTCTTCGTCACCAACCCGGTCGACGTGGCGACCTACGCCGCGATCCAGGCCGCTGGACCGTCGTACAGCGGCCGAATTTTCGGATCGGGGACGGTGCTCGACACGGCCCGATTGCGATTCCTGCTGGCCACCGAACTCGGAGTCGCAGTCGAGAACGTCCATGCCTTCATCGTCGGCGAGCATGGGGACTCCGAGATTCCGCTCTGGTCGAGCGCAACCATCGGCGGAGTGCCGGCAACCTCGTTCGTGGGACCGTCGGGCGGCATCCTCGGCCCCGACCTACGCGCGAACGTCGCGAAGTCTGTGGTCCGCAGTGCTTACGAGATCATCGAAGGAAAGGGTGCGACCAACCTCGCCATCGGATTGTCGAGCGCATTCATCGCGGAAGTCGTGCTGCGGGACGAACAACGGGTTCTGCCGGTATCGACTTTGCAGACCGGTGTCCACGGACTCGAGCGCGTTTGTCTCTCCCTTCCCACGATGGTTGGTCGTGCGGGTGCCGGTCGAGTCCTCGAAATACCGCTATCGGAAAAAGAGGCTTCGGGCCTCCGATCTTCTGCCCGTACATTGCGAGAGGTGCAGGAATCTCTGGGATTGTGAATATCTGTTCTCCTCGATATCCGACATATAGGATCAACAAATGATCAGCTTCCTGATTCGCGCCGCGATCTTCCTGGGTTCTGCCGCTGTCGGGCTTCTTGTTGCGTCGTTGATTCTTTCGGGTTTCTCGGCGCCCACATCCGGATTCATCGTTGCGGTCGTGATCTTTGCGATTGCGCAGTCGGTCCTGGCGCCGTTCATCGCCACAGTGGCGAAGCGACACGCACCGGCGTTTCTCGGCGGAATCGGATTGGTATCGACGTTTGTCGCTCTATTGGTGGCGTCGCTCTTCTCCAATCTGTCGATCTCCGGTGTCTCGACGTGGATTCTGGGAACCGTCGTCGTGTGGCTGGTAACCGCAGTTGCGACGCTGGTTCTTCCGTTGTTGTTCGTGCGTAAGAAAGTTCAGGAGAAGAAGGCACAGTGACGCGCCCGAACATCGGTATGGACTACACAGTCCTGGACTGCCCGGATCCAGCTGCATTGGCCAGCTTCTACGTCCAGGTCCTCGAGTGGAAAAGTGTTCGCGACGAGGACGATTGGCACGTGATCGAAGGACCCGGCGGGGAGCGGCTCGCGTTTCAGCTCGCTCCGGATTTCGTTCCGGTGGACTGGCCGACCTCCGGCGTCGGGATCCATCTGGATCTGCTCGTCGATTCTCTCGACCCCGCGGAGGCTTGGGTGATCAGTCTGGGTGCGCGGCGGGTGACCGGCAACCCGGACCATCAGACTTTCCGCGTCTACCGCGACCCGGTCGGTCACCATTTCTGCCTGTGCCTGCGGGGCTGAGTGCCGACTCGCCCCGATCTCGTCGACCGTGGATAATTCCGAACACTTGTCACGCCCGAGAATTGGAGATCGACGATGGCTTCGCAGAATTCCGACGAATTCCTGGTAGAACGTACGACGATCGTCAAGGCAGAAGCCTCGGACGTCTTCGCGTTGATCAACGATTTCCACCAGTGGACGCAGTGGTCGCCCTGGGAAGGTCTCGACCCGGCAATGCAGCGTACGTACGCGGGTCCGGACGCGGGCGTCGGGGCTTCGTACGCCTGGGCGGGAAACAAGAAGGCGGGCTCCGGTTCGATGGTGATCACCGAATCCGTCCCGAATGAACGCGTAGTTCTGGACCTGGCTTTCCTCAAGCCGTTCAAGGCGCAGAACGTCACCACCTTTCTCATCTCGCCGAATGCCGGTGATGTTCAGGTGACGTGGAAGATGACCGGGAAGAAGAATCTGTTCTTCAAGATCTTCGGTTTCATCTTCAGCATGGACAAGCTCGTCGGTAAGGATTTCGAGAAGGGCCTGTCTCAGCTGAAAGCTGCTGCAGAAAAGAGCTGACAAGCCGGTGGTACCGTCTCCCGGTGTTACGGATGACGCCCACCGATGCCCAAACTTTCTGGATTTCGGAGAAGATCCCGAACGATCAGCTATTGCTCTACTGTTTCGACGGTCAGAGCCAGTCGATCGACGAGCTACGCCGCTCAGCGGTGGAACGAGCGTCGCTCATTCCGGATCTCAATGTTCGGATTCGTGAATCACCGTGGCACCTCGACTATCCGGTCTGGGAACCCATGCCGGTCGATGCCTCGTTGGTGAGAGTGCATGAGCTGACCGATGACTCGTGGATCTCGTGCATTCAGGGAATCGAGAAACTCCTCGAGAACCACGTCGATCCGCGCGAGTCGCCGTGGGCGCTGCACCTGTTTCACGGCGTCACCGGCGTGCCGCGCTGCAGTGGCCCGGCGCTGATCGCAGTTCTGCAGGTCGCGCATTCTCTGGCAGACGGCAAACGGGCGTCGGCGATTGCTCGCCAGCTGTTCTCGCCGCAACCGCCCGCGCAGCAGAAGACGGACGTGCGGCGTAGCGGATCAGCCGAGATTCTGGGCCGCGCCGCCTTGCGCCTGCCGGGTCAACTCGTTTCACTGTTCCGCGACGGCCGGGCGGGGCACCGAGCGCAGTTGCAACTGCAGGCCGACACCGAATCGGGAGTTGTTGCGCCGCAGGCGGCGAGCCGTCCCAAAGTGCGCTCCAACATCCCTCCCGGACCTCACCGATTGGTGCGCATGGTCGTGCGGGACAGCGCAGATTTCCGTGGCGACGGCGTATCCGTCACGGTCGGAGCGATGACAGCTATCTCGCTGGCGATGGCGAACTACCTCACCGAGCGAGACGGCTCGGTACCGCCGGAACTGGGAGCTGAGGTGACCATCGCCAAGGCGGGTACACCCACGGCGCGCAACCACTTCCGCAATGCAGGTGTCGGACTGTTCCCGGACGTCGAAGACCTTCGTGAGCGAGCCCAACGGATCAAGGAGTCGATGGACGAGCGTCGCGCACGAGCGTCCCATCCGTCCAGTGCAGCGTCGGATCTCGCGCTGAACGCGGTTCCCGGCCCGCTGGTCCGTTGGGGCGTGCAGCAATACGATTTCACGGCGGTGCCCGACGAGGTCACCGGCAACACCGTGGTGTCGAGTGTCGCGCGCGGTGACGCGGATCTGATGCTCGGAGGCGGCGTCGTTCGGTTCACCGCCGGCTTCCCGAGTTTGTCACCGGTCATGTCGTTGACCCACGGCGTCCACGGGATCGGGGACACGGTGACGATCAGCATCACCAGCAGTCCGGCCTCGATTCCGGACATCGACGTGTACGAGCAGATGATGCACGACGCGATCGACGAGGTGCGCGAGGCGCTGTCGTGACGGCCTGATGTACTGGGAGCATGGGATTCACGCGCGCCGAGCTGGAGTCTTTCCGAGACGCCGAGATCGAGGATCTGATCGGGCCGAATTGTCGGCTGTTGTTCGTCGGTATCAATCCGGGACTGTGGACTGCCGCGACGGGCGCGCATTTCGCGAGGCCAGGCAATCGGTTCTATCCGGCACTGCTGCGGGCAGGCATCATCGAGCGTGCGATCGACCCCTCCGCGGGTATGTCGGACGCTGACACACAACATCTGATCGATCGGGGAGTGGGCATCACCAACTTGGCGGTGCGGGCAACTGCGCGCGCAGATGAATTGTCGTCGGAGGAGCTCGCAACTGGCGGAGTCCGGGTCCGAAACATCGTGCGCGCAACCAAACCAGTAGTCGTTGCCTTCGCCGGGATCACCGCCTATCGAACAGCTTTCGGTGACAAGAAGGCGAAGGCCGGGCGCCAAGACCGCGATTTCGAGGGGGCAAAACTGTGGATCGTGCCCAATCCCAGTGGCCTCAACGCACACGAGACGGTAGACACCTTGGCAGCGAAATATCGTTCCGCCGCATCCGAAGCCGGAATTCTCTGAGAGAAGTCGCAGTTCCGTTCGGCCAGAACAAGGTACAAGTTAAAGTGCTTGTATGTCTGTTCTATACAACGTCTTTGTAGTGATTCACCTACTCGGTATGGCTGCCCTGGTCGGTAGCTACTTCACGGTCCTCAAGGCTCCTTCGATCACCGAGGTCATGGTGTGGGGTGCCAGGATGCAGTTCGTGTCCGGCCTGATCATCGTCGGGTTGGGCGAAGGCGCCCTGGACAAGAACTACATTCACGCGAAGATCGCTGTGAAACTGGTGCTTTCGTTGGTCATCGTGGCGCTTGCCGAGATCACCCGTGCGAAGCAGAAGAAGTGCCAGCCCAATCCGAATCTGGTACACGTCGTCGGCGGTTTGTCGATCGTGACCGTATTCGTGGCCGCGCTCTGGACCTGACAAAGACACAAAAGAGCCCCGGCGATCGAAACTCGCCGGGGCTCTTTGCTGTTGACGTGTCTACAGGCCTGGACGCTTACCGATCGTCAGGGTCACTTCACCGGTATGGGCGAAGAAGTCGTTGCCCTTGTCGTCGACGACGATGAACGCGGGGAAGTCCTCGACGTCGATCTTCCAGACGGCTTCCATCCCCAGCTCGGCGTACTCGAGGATGTCGACCTTCTTGATGCAGTCGAGTGCCAGGCGAGCTGCCGGTCCACCGATGGATCCGAGGTAGAAACCGCCGTGGGTGTTGCAGGCGTCGGTCACCTGCTTGGAGCGGTTTCCCTTGGCGAGCATGATCATCGAGCCACCGGCGGCCTGGAACTGCTCGACGTACGAGTCCATACGGCCGGCCGTGGTCGGGCCGAACGAACCGGATGCCATACCGTCGGGTGTCTTGGCGGGGCCGGCGTAGTACACCGGGTGATCCTTGAGGTACTGCGGCATCTCTTCGCCTGCGTCGAGACGCTCTTTGATCTTGGCGTGCGCGATGTCTCGTGCCACGACGAGCGGACCGGTCAAGGAGAGACGAGTCTTCACCGGGTGCTTGGAAAGCTCGGCGAGGATCTCGGCCATGGGCTTGGTGAGGTCGATCTTGACCGCTGCGCCCTTGCCGGTTCCGGAGATTCCGTCGGTTTCGGAGTCGAGCTGCGCGTCGGTGACCTCGGGCAGGAATCGGCCCGGGTTGAATTCGAGCTGTTCGAGGAAGACACCTTCGGGCGTGATCTTGGCCTTGGCCTGACGGTCTGCGGAGCACGACACGGCAATGGCAACGGGCAGCGAAGCGCCGTGGCGGGGGAGACGGACGACGCGGACGTCGTGGCAGAAGTACTTACCGCCGAACTGGGCGCCGATACCGATCTTTTGCGTGAGCTCGAAGACCTTCTTCTCGAGCTCGTGATCTCGGAAGCCGCGACCCGTGATGGCGCCTTCGGTAGGCAGTTCGTCGAGATAGTGTGCCGACGCGTACTTCGCCGTCTTCATCGCGAACTCGGCCGAAGTACCGCCGACGACGATTGCAAGGTGGTACGGCGGGCAGGCAGCAGTACCGAGCGAGCGGATCTTTGCCTCGAGGAACTGCATCATCGAGTCAGGGTTCAGGATCGCTTTGGTTTCCTGGTACAGGTAGGACTTGTTGGCGCTGCCGCCGCCCTTGGCCATGAAGAGGAACTTGTACGAGTTCTCGTGTCCGGCAGCAGTATCGGCGTACAGCTCGATCTGTGCGGGCAAGTTGTTGCCAGTGTTCTTCTCGTCCCACATCGTGATGGGGGCGTTCTGCGAGTAACGCAGGTTCAGACGCGTGTAGGCGTCGTAGACACCGCGGGCAATGGACTTCTCGTCGTCGCCGGGGGTGAGTACGTGCTGTCCACGCTTGCCCATGACGATGGCGGTTCCGGTGTCCTGGCACATCGGCAGAACGCCGGCAGCGGCGATATTGGCGTTCTTGAGCAGATCGAGCGCGACGAACTTGTCGTTGTTCGACGCTTCGGGATCGTCGAGGATGCTCGCGAGCTGCGTCAGGTGATCCGTCCGCAGGTAATGAGAGATGTCGTGCAGCGCCGTTTCGGTCAGCAAGCGCATTGCTTCCGGCTCGACCTGCAGGAAGGTGCGGCCGTCCGGTCCCTCGACTGTCGACACCCCTTCGGTGGTGAGCAATCGGTACTCGGTGGTGTCATCACCGATCGGCAACAGGTCCTCATAGAGGAAGTCGGCCATCATCTCTCCTGAACAAGGGTGCGTGCGAAGGTCGCATTCAGGTTATCGTTGGGGGTTTCCTTCTCTGAATCGGGGCGGGTGTGAGCTGGAATTATCCGGATACCACTGGCTCGATCAAGATACTTCGACCAGTTCGGAGAGCTCGACGCCGCGAAATTCGGCAAGGATTTCGGCCTGCTCGGCCACCGCTGCGCGGGCCGATCGTGACCACGTTCCCCACGGGGCGACCGCGACCTTCAGCTTCTTTCCGGACGCCCGCGGTCGCCACAGTCCGGTGATCGTGCCGCCGACCACCACCGTGCCCGGTCGCCCGAGGGTTGGCCACACCGTCTTCTGTGCGTCCGGATCGGGAACCAGGGTCTCCCGATCCTTGAGCTGTACATACGGATCGAAAGGCCCGAGTAGGCGAGTGCTCGAATCGGTGGGGGAGCCGAGCAAGTCTTCGCGGTCCTGTTCGAGAATCCATCGCTTCTCGCCGTTCACCTCGATCTCCTCGGTATCGGTGGGCCAGTGGGCCCTGACGTCCTTGACCGGGGCATCGAGAAACGACGCAACGAGAGCAGGAGTGGCGGGGCCGTAGAAGCGCAAATATCCGCGGATCACGTCGAAGCGAGGATCGGCGTCCGAACCTGAGGATGTGTACGGGCGTCGGCGCCAACCCGGAATGCGTTCGAGCACTGGGGGAGATGTGCCCGGCTGCAGCTCGAGGCCTGCCTGAAGTGCCGCGAGCCGGAACGGCATCTCGTACAGATGGGTGGCGTTGCACGGGCGGCAGAATCTCAGATACGGCTCGGTGACCCGGGTGGTCAACTTCGCGGACATCTCGCCCTTGACGGTGGGTTTGGAGACGATATCCCGCATCGCGGTAGCAACTGTTTGCAGAGCGGTCAGGGTCGGAATGCCGGCGGCCTTCAGTGGCCGGTTCGCGTCGTAAATGCGTTTGGCTGCATCAGCTTCGCTGAACGGGGACGTGGCGACGGCGACAGCAGGCAGGTCGCGACGACGGTAGTAGTGGGGAGCGCCGCGCAATGTCCAAGCAAGCGCGAGGTCAGTGGCGTCGCCGCGGACGCCGCGGATCCGCAGTGCCCACGCGGCGCCGTCCGGTCCGGTGTTCTGAATCCCGAGGTCGAGTATTGCGCAGTCGTTGTGATCGGCATCACCGGAATGGGGCCTGTCGAGTTGATGGCGGTGCCACCGGAAATTAGCTACCTGCGTGAGTGAGGTTGCGCTAGACATGATTTCAGTTTACTGGTGGGTAACCGCAGGATTTGGGGCGGTTGATCAATGTGGCGACAGAATTGGTCAGATTCGACCGATTGGCCGGAATTTTTTCAGTAGCAGACCTTATTAGTCGAAATAATGACCCCATTGTCGAAATCCTTTGCCAACTGGTCGTTCGTATGATTACTGTTACCCACGTCACGGATACATTACAGATGTGACGCAGCTGTCACAGCACTGTCGGGTGCTTTGGGCAGCTGACCTCTGACTTCTCTAGGAGATTCACATGGGTTCACTGATGTCGATCGTCGAACTTGCACTCAAGGGCCTCGGCTCGGTCGGTGCCGGCGACCAGTTGTTCGAAACCTTCATCGGTTCGGTTCAGACGAACACGGGCAGCCTCAAGCCCCTCCTCTGATCCTGCTCGCTGGAATCGGATCGTTCGACCACACAACTTCCGCTCGGGTGACCGAGACCTAAACAACTGTAGGAGTTTTCATGGGATCCTTCGAAATCGTGGGGAACGTCATCACGGCTGTCAACAACGTCGGCACCGCATTCTTCAATTCGCTGACCGAGCTCAGTGGCGGCACGGTTACGCCCAAGTAAGCGTCGTCTGACGAGAAAGGCTCACGCACTCGGTGCGTGAGCCTTTCCGCGTCGATCGGAACTAGGTCGACCGGATCGAGTTTTTCCGATCACGTCGGGTTTGCCTCTTTCAGCCGGTACCGTTCGAAAGGTTCCGCTGCCGAAGAGAGTGACCCGGATGATCGAGACTCGTGCTTTGCGAACGGTTTTCCGCGTCTTCGTGGCGTTGGCCACGGCAGTATGTGGGCTCCAGCTCCTCACGGCACCGGGTCACGCTCAGTCGGTGGACAGCAGGCTGGTCGACATCTCGGTGTACTCACCGTCGATGGGGCGCGACATTCCGTTGCAGGTCTTGCGGCCCGCTGATACCTCGAGGCCCGCTCCGACGCTCTACCTACTCAACGGAGTGGACGGAGGCAAAGACGATGCGACGTGGTCGGTGCGGACCGATGCGCCGAAGTTCTTCGCGGACAAGCACGTCAACGTGGTCACCCCTCTGGGCGGAGCATTCAGCTACTACACCGATTGGGAGCGGCCGGACCCCGGCCTCGCGAAATCCGGCAACAACAACGGGGTCAACATGTGGACCACGTTCCTGACGGAAGAACTACCGCCGGTGATCGATTCGATGTTCGCGACGACCGGCGAGAACGCTCTGGCAGGCTTGTCGATGGCAGGCACGTCGGTACTGGATCTGGCTATGGCGGCGCCCGCGCTGTACAACAGTGTCGGGTCCTTCAGCGGATGTGCGATGACGAGTCCCGGCATCGGTCAAGACTTCGTGAAACTCGTGGTTGCAGTGGGTGGTGGTAACGCGGAGAACATGTGGGGTCCGTACGATGGTCCCGGCTGGCCGGCTCACGATCCGGTTGTCAACGCGGACAGGTTACCTCGCATCCCGATGTACATCACCACTGCAACCGGGATTTCGGGTCCGTACGACACACTTGCCGATCCACGGATCGGCAACGACGTCACAGATTTGGCGTTGCAGCTCGTTCTCGGTGGCGGAATCGAGGCGGCAACGCACTACTGCACCACCCAGCTTGCGGACAGGACGAACGCATTGGGTATGAACAACATTCGCTACAACTTCAAGCCGGCAGGAACGCATTCATGGGGATACTGGGAAGACGACTTACACGACTCGTGGCCGATGATCGCCGCGTCGCTCGGCGTGTGAGGTCCCATCGAGCGAGCCTTCGAAGCGTAGGTCTCGTCGGCGCGCTCGCCTTGATTTCACTACTTGCGCTGCCCTCGACCGCGCTCGCCGACGAGGCCCCGAAGATAACGGGCGTCACCGAACTGTCTTCGCGCTTGGTTCTTCTCGACGTCGCGAGTCCCGCTATGGGGCGCACCATGCAGGTGAAAGTACTGCTTCCTGCCGACCGCTCGGAACCGCGCGGGACGCTGTATCTCCTGGACGGCAATTCCGGGCAGATCGAAGAGAACAACTGGTTGGCCCCGGCTAACGGCGATATCGTCCCGTTCTTTGCCGACAAGAACGTGAACGTCGTACTCCCCATCGGTGGAACAGGCACCATGTACACCGATTGGCAGGAAGACCACCCGAAATTCGGTCGTCTGAAATGGGAGACGTTCCTGACGAAAGAGCTTCCCCCACTGATCGACACGAGGTTCGCAACGAACGGACACAACGCAATCGGTGGGATCTCGATGGGCGCAGAGGCCGCGCTGATCCTGGCCCAACGCTCGGCCGGGTTGTACGACGCAGTCGCGGGCTACAGCGGCTGCTACACAACCGTCGGAGGATTCGGCAAGGCGTTGACCGATCTTGTGGTCGTCAACGGAAATGCCCGTTCGGAGCAGATGTGGGGTCCGGCAGGCAGCGAGGCTTGGCAAGAGCACGACATCTTCGCCAATGCCGACAAGCTACGCGGCACCAAGGTGTATCTCGCCTCGGGATCGGGACTGCCAGGCCCGCACGAAACTCTCGATACTCCTGCCCTGGGGCGTGTACTGGTCGTCGGCGGGGTCATGGAACTGGGATCGAACCTGTGCACCGACCAGATCACGCAGGTGTTGCGCGATCGCGGAGTCGATGTCACCCGCAGCGCTCAACCGGTGGGGACGCACGGTTGGCCGTACTGGCGCGACGAACTCGTTCGCTCCTGGCCGATGCTCGACTCTGCGTTGTCGGCTTGAGCAATTCCTTGCGATGAGTTTCCGCTTCGGGCCGGGTCTATAACCGTGTACACCTGATTCGTCACCTCACCGACAAGGACAGAACATGCCTTCCATCACTCCCTGTTTGTGGTTCGACAACCAAGCAGAAGAAGCAGCGAACTTCTACATCTCGGTGTTCGGTTCCGGGCAGATCCTGGGAATCGAAAGATACGTCGAGGGATCGCCTTCCGGAATGCCGGCGGGATCGGTGATGACCGTCAGCTTCGAGCTCGACGGTCAGCGATTCACCGGATTGAACGGCGGACCGATGTTCACGTTCTCGGAAGCAGTGTCTTTCGAGATTCCGTGCGTCGATCAGGCTGAGGTCGATCACTACTGGTCCAGGCTGACCGAAGGCGGAGAAGAGGGCCCGTGCGGATGGGCCAAGGACAAGTTCGGATTGTCCTGGCAGGTAGTCCCGAATCGCCTTCTCGAACTGATGAAGGATCCGGATCGGGCCAAGGCGCAACGCGCCACGGACGCGATGATGAAGATGAAGAAGATCGACATCGCAGAGCTCGAACGGGCCGCGGACGCATCCTGAACACGATCTGGCCGATGGGCGACAGTCTTCGTTAGCTGATGCTAGCCTTCCCTAATTCTCGCTGGAGCGTTGGAGGAGTGCTGGTAACCATGCGAATCAAAGTCTCTCGAATGAAGATCGCAGTCACGGCCTTGGCGGCCTCACTCGCCGTCGCCGGGCTTGCCGGCTGCAGCAGCGACAGCGCTGACGCACCCGCGGAGGCGGGAGCAACCGTCTCGACCATGTTCGGCGACGTCGAAGTTCCGGCCAACCCACAGCGCGTCGTGGCGCTCGGTTGGTCGGACGCCGAAACAGCACTTGCCCTCGGAACGCAGCCGGTCGGTGTCGCGGACTGGATGGCGTTCGGTGGCAAAGGCGTCGGACCCTGGATTGCGGACGAGTTCACCACAGACCCGAAGATCCTCGGAACGATGGACCTGAGCGTCGAGGACGTTATTGCTCTAGAGCCGGACCTGATCTTGTGGACACGAAGCGACAACACGCAGGCAACCTACGACAAGCTGAGCGCTATCGCGCCGACGGTCGGGCCGCCGCCGGGTCTGGCCACTGCGTACGGGACGACGGTCGAGCAGCAGACCGAACTCGTCGCGGAAGCTCTCGGTAAGGAAGCAGAAGGAAAGGCGTTACTGGACGGCCTCGACGCCAAGTTCGACGCCGCGATTGCCGCCAATCCGGCCTTCGCGGGCAAGACCGCGGCGGTCGGCGCCTACAGTTCCGATGGTTACGGCGCATATGTACCCGGCGACGCACGCGCCGACTTCATGACCCGACTCGGCTTCACGATCCCGACGGCGATCACCGAAAAAGCCACCGGCAACTTCTACATCCCGGTCGCCAACGAGAACCTGAATCTGTTCGACGCCGACCTGACCGTGCTGTTCCCGATCTTCCTCGACAGCAGTGCGTTTGCGAACGATCCGCTACTGCGCGCAATTCCTTCGGCTCAGCAGGGGCATTTGTTGATCCTCGACGATCCCGCGCTCGTCAACGCGTTCTCGAGTGGCTCGGTACCGGGGTTGACCTACGCAATCGACAACGCCGTTCCGAAGTTTGCGAGCACACTCGGCGCCTGATCAGAGCTGTTTCGGGATCTGTCCGTCACTGTGAGCGTGTTCGCAAACAGTGGCGGGCAGTTCTCGTGCGTCGGTACACTGGAAAAAGTGAACTTTCAGCTAACGAGCGGCGGCCCAGTGGAGATCGCTCCAGTGGAGATCGCAGCGACCGCTCCTCGTTTTCCACGTATGCACGCATATGTGGATATCGCTGTCGTCGTCGTGGTCTTGGTGGGAACCAATCTGATCGCGCATTTCACCACCGCATGGGCAAGCATCGCCACGGTCCCCATTTCTGCTCTCGTCCTGTTGGCGCTCACCAAGCGCCGGGGGATGGGGTGGGCGGAATTAGGGCTCTCACCTCGTGATCTGCGGCGGGGTTCGAAGTACGCTCTTGCCGCCGTCGGCCTGGTCCTGACCGTAGTCGCCGTTGGCGCGTTGCTCCCGCTCACACGTCCTTTCTTCATGGCGGATCGCTACGCCACTATTTCCGGCGCGATCATCGCGTCGATGATCGTGATCCCGCTGCAGACCGTCATTCCCGAAGAGTTGGCCTTCCGCGGCGTCCTGCACGGCACGTTGAACCGGGTCAGTGGATTCCGGGGCGTCGCCGCTGCCGGTTCACTGATGTTCGGGCTGTGGCACATCGCGTCGTCGATGGGTTTGACCAGTGGTAACGAAGGGCTTTCCGGGTTTCTCGGTACCGGAGTCGTCGGTCAGGTCGCCGGGATCCTCGGAGCTGTTCTCGCAACCGCTGCAGCCGGCCTCGTGTTCACCTGGCTTCGTCATCGCAGCGGCAGCCTCATTGCGCCGATTGCTCTGCATTGGTCGTTGAACGGGGCAGGCGCATTGGCTGCGGCTCTTGTTTGGCACGCAACTCTTGCTTGATCCCAATATCTGACAAAAAGGACAGCATTCGCCGCGCGGCGCCGGGTAGTTCTGTGCTTTGCTCAGTGGGTGACGCACCTTCATCGAGGCCATGTCTTCCACATTTCCGGTCGTCCGACGGTTGAGGACGCGGCGCAGTCGCTCGTCTCGATCCCGGACGGCGTGTTGGCGATCGACGATGCCGGAACGATCGTCTACTGCGGAGAATTCGAATCACTCCCGAGCGATCTCGAAGGTGCTGAAACCCACGACCACCGACCGGGATTCCTGTTGCCCGGCTTCGTCGACGCTCACATTCATTTCCCGCAGACTTACGCCGGCGATGCGTACGGCGGCGGTCAACTCCTCGAGTGGCTCGATCTCTGTGTCTTTCCCTCCGAATCGAGGTTTGCCGATCCCGAGTTCGCCCAGCACGCTGCCGAGGCCTTCTGTTCTCGCCGAATCGCCACGGGAACCACGGCCGCGATGGTGTTCGGATCGGCCTTCCCACACGCGCAGGACGCGTTGTTCTCGGAAACTCTGAAACGCGGCCTTCGAGTGGTCAGCGGCCGCGGGATTCAGACCACCGGACCGGCCTCCGCTGCCGCGCTGATCACCTCGGAAGAGGACGCGATCAGACTCACCAGCGAGGAGATCGACAAGTGGCACGCATCCGACACCGGCGACGTGAACACTGCACTCGTTCACGTTGCAGTGGTTCCCCGCTTCTCCCTCGCGGTGACAACACGGACATTGAAGGATCTGGGGGAGTTGTACGACTCGGTCCGTGACCGGGGCGTCTACTTTCACAGCCATCTCAACGAGAACAATCGGCCCGGAACGGGCGAGGTGGCAACCACGCTCGCCGAGTACGAGGTCGAGACCTATCTCGACACGTACGACGGCAAGTTCCTCCCCGGCTCGCAGGTCGGCGGAAAGAGCTTCCTAGGCCCACGCGCGATACTCGCGCACTCGGTGCACTGCCAGGACTCCGAACTCGCACGAATGGCCGAGACCGGAACCTCGATCGCACATTGTCCGACGTCCCAGCAGTTTCTCGGCTCAGGCACCATGCCGTGGAAACGCACCGTGGCGTCAGGGGTCAACATCGCGATCGGATCGGATTTCGGCGGCGGCGACGAGTGCCTGCTCACCCGAGTCCTCGGCGACGCGTTCAAAGTTCACATCTCCGAAGCCGGCGACGACGGAGTGTCGATGCACCCCGCCGAACTGCTGTTCACCGGAACACTCGCCGGTGCTCGCGCGCTGGACATGGAGAACCGGATCGGCAACTTCGACGAGGGCAAAGAAGCAGACTTCCTGGTGATCGACCCGGCCGGATGGCCGCCGCTCGCCGGGCTCGTCAACCACGGAACGCGTTCGGACGATCCGATTCTCGCCCGCGACCAGACGCTCTTCGGGCTCCTGATGGCGATGCGCGAGCCCGCGATTGCGCACGTATACGTGCAAGGGCGCCGGGTGTCGGGCTGACGTGTCCGCAACCGCCATCACCGGGTACCACCGAACGAGTTCGGGATTCCGGGCGTGGGTCGAGCGCGCGGCCGAGACCGCCGGTCGATTCGACGGCTACCTGAGCTGTGGCATCAGTGATCAACCGGAACCGGTGTCGCACGGCGTGTCCGTCACGTTCGACAGTGCCGACGATCTACACCGTTGGCTCGAGTCGACTGATCGCCGCGATCTCGAAAGATCCGCTGCTGCAACGGGAATTCTGGCGCAGACGAGTGATCTCGTCCTGGTCGACGGCGTGCTGCCGCCGCCCGGTATCGGTGTGTACGACCACGCCGTCGTCGTGGGCAAGGAGAACGAGTTTCTGCGAACGCAACGACACCTCATCGATCTCAGTTCGCGATTTTCCGGCTATGAGTCGGTGATGTTGTTGCGGTCGGTCACCGACTCCACCCAGTGGAAGTCCGTTCTTCGGTTTCGGACTGAACAGCAGTTGGCGGTGTGGATGGCGTCACCCGAGAGGGTCGCAGCACTACCGAAACTGCGGGCCGAGTTGGCCGAGGACTTCACCGAGACCACGCGGTCGACACCGTTCGGCACCATCCTGCGCACGGATAACGGGCAGACTCGTGCGACGCCGAATTGGAAGACGGCGATGATCATCCTGCTCGTTCTCTATCCGACAGTGATGACCCTGTCACGATTTCTCGGTCCGCTGCTCGACGGAATCGGAGCACCTCCCTGGCTGTCGATGTGGCTGAGCCAGATAGTCAGCGTCGGCGCCATGACGTGGTTTCTGATGCCCACGGTCACGCGGTGGTTCCGCCATTGGCTGGACCCGGTCGACGGTGCTGTTCCCCGCACCAATTTTCGCGGCGTCGCGTCGGTAGTAGCCGTGTACGCAGTGACTCTGACGCTCTTCGCGTCCGTGAAGTGGCTGCAGTTCTGGGACTATTTCGACTGAATCCGGCCTCGGCGGAAGTACGCGAGCGGCCCGAAGAAGTTGACGAAGATGATCGCCGCCCACTTTTTCTTGCTGCCGTTGACCGTATCGGCAGGGCGTCGCGCCAAGTCTGTCCACGCGGCGATCGCCAGCAGGGACTGAATCGTGGCGAGCAGGGCGACGACGCGGCGCTGCGCGGGTGACAGCTCACTCCAGGATTTCTTCTTTGTGAGGTTCATGGTGTCCACCTTGCCCTCGAACGTCCGATCGGTGTCGAGATCGGGTTGTTATCGGTGCCCGAAGTTCCTCGAATCGGTGTGAATAGCATCACCATGATGACCGATAGGTACGGTCCCGCGGTCCGTCGGGGCGGTCGTTTTCGGCGTAAAGATCTCGCTAACTCGAACTGTGGCTGAATGTTTGCGCCCGCACTAAGCTCGCGTGGCCACATTGGCGGGAGGGAATTGGCCAAGCTGCTGGTACGCGCTCTAGCGGGAGCAACACCCACCCTGTTAAGTAAGGCTTGCCAATCTTGTGGTCAGCCTACAGGTTTGATGCTGTTGGGTAGCTGCTATCGGGAACGATGTTCGGAATGCGTCAACAAATCGTCCGTAGGTGACAGTTTGATCACTGCTGGTGGGTGTCACCTGTGTGTATGTACGTGTCCTGAAGGGGTCGAAATGTAACGTCCCGGACACATTTGGTGTCGCGGAAGTAACGGAAGACCTCTACTCTTATCGCCAGCAGCCACTCACGTGGCGGCAATCCTCTGGACCGTATCTTCGACAGGAGCACATCGCATGAGCAGCGCAGAATTCTCGGATGCCTTCACCTTCCTCAACGACTTCTTCAGCAACGCGTCTGATCTCTTCAGCGCTCTGAGCTTCTTCACCTCGCTCAGCTGATAGCTTCCGGCCGCTAGGCCGACTCAGTGGCCCCCGAAGACGATGTCTTCGGGGGCCACTGCTGTCTGTCTGATTATCTGTCTAGCGTCCAATTTGGTGACAATGTGAGCATTGTTGGTCAAGTGCATGGCGGGGTTGATGTGACTGTGGTGGAATGCGAGCGAAAGAAGATAGCTTGCCTGCCCGCCACTTCCGGCGGGACACGCCGATGATCGGAGCTTTGTGCACGTCTCGCGAAGAAACCTCTTCAAGTACGCAGCGGCTGGATCGGCCGCTGCCGGACTCGCTGCATTGAGCGGTACGACGTCGGTGGCCAATGCCGGTTCGCTCGGGACCCTGCTCGATTACGCCGCCGGTGTGCCGTCTGCTCAGGCGATCAAAGCCGCCGGATATGCAGGCGCCATTCGATACGTTTCGGACAGGCGCCCGGGCG
Organism: Rhodococcus sp. IC4_135; assembly: GCF_011602025.1. Lineage (NCBI taxonomy): Bacteria > Bacillati > Actinomycetota > Actinomycetes > Mycobacteriales > Nocardiaceae > Rhodococcus > Rhodococcus sp. IC4_135. The sequence continues at coordinate 25,271 of NZ_JAAOLG010000031.1, read as the reverse complement.
CCGCTTGGATGGTCGGCAAGCCCGTACTGGCGCGGGAAACCGACGCGTTGACGGCGGCCGGACTCCAAGTCGTGTCCTGCTATCAATTCGGCAAGGGCGGAACGGCGGACTGGCGCGGGGCTCGAGAGGCCGGCAAGCGTCACGCTTCCCGGGGTCTCGAACTCCACGCTGCTGCCGGTGGGCCGTCCGGTCGGCCGATCTACGCGTCGATCGACGACAATCCCACCAGCACCGAGATCACGACACTGATCGCGCCGTACCTCGAGGGATGGGCGTCGGTTGTCGGCAACGGAGCGCTCGGTGTCTACGGAAACACTCGCGTGATCGACGCGATGATCAGTGCCGGCGTCGGAACCTGGTTCTGGCAGCACAACTGGGGTTCGCCCGCCGGGTATGTGCATCCGAGGGCAAACCTGCACCAGTTCGAAATCGACAAGCGCAAGGTCGACGGCGTTGGCGTCGACCTGAATTCGATCCTCACTCGCGACTACGGCCAGTGGTCGTTGGCCGGATCGGTCGGTCCGGCCCAGCCCGTCGGATCCTCGTTGCCGACGGGTTCTATCGCACCATAGCGCCGAATTTGGCGAGCCAGGACTCGGCGTCATCGGGGAGGGTGCCCGCCGCTTCGGCGGCGAGGCACCATGCTTTTGCCATCGACAGGAAGTTCATCGGGTTGTAGGCGTCTTCTTCGCGAGACCACAGTCCGTTGCCTGCGTAGTGCAGGATCGTGATGTTGGCGGCTCCGTGCTTGGATCCGTCACCCGGATCCTCCATCGGGTTGTCGATCTCGCACACGATCCATCCGCGCTCCTCGTCGACGACGAACCAGTTGGCCGGAAACTCGGTCATCCGGCGTCCCGGGAACTCCGTCATCGTGCGAGTGACCCACTTGCGTACCGCCTCTCGGCCGTTCAGGGTGCCGAAAGCGTGTTCCACGTAGACGACGTCCTCGGTGAACATGTCCGCGAAGGCGTTCCAGTCGCCGGAGCGTGTGCACTCGACAACGGTGTTCTGATACCCCGCGAAGGCGTCTTCGAGTTCGGTGCGTGTCCAGCTCATGAAAGCTCCTCGGGTAGGCGTCATCGCCTCAGATTAGAACACGTTGCAGAATTGATTGTCGGCGATTCGACGCAGAAGAGTTCTGCGGTACCGTCGTTGACGGGTCGGGACCCATTATGTGAGAGGGCAACACGTGGAATTCATCATCGACTTCATCTACACACTTCTGTCGAAGTTGCAGACGGGTAGCATCGAAGGCTCTTCGGAGAAGTGAGTCCTCTGCCGGGTTGGTTCCCTTACGTGGCTTTCTGTTTGGGAATCAACCCGGCGAACACCATCGTCACAACGGCGGCGGCGATGGAAATCAGGAACGTCGCACGAAACGCCTCGAACGAGGGGATCACTGCGGTGCCGACGGTGATGGTCATACCGGCCAGAACGACGCTCACGATCGCGGCAGACGTCGACGTGCCGATTGATCGCATCAGTGAATTCAGGCCGTTCGCGGCTGCAGATTCCGTGATGGGTACCGCGCCCATGATCAGGGCGGGCATGGCCGAGTACGAGAGCCCGACGCCCGCGCCGATGAACATTCCGGCCACGGCGACCTGCCAGACGCTCGACACCGTGAAATATGCGAAGGCATAACCCAATCCGATGACGAGGGCGCCGAGCATCAACGTGATTCGTGGGCCACGCCACGCCGAAATTCGGGCGGAGACGGGCGAGAGCGCCATCATGACGAGTCCGCCGGGGGCCAATGCGAGTCCCGCTGCAACCATGGACAATCCGAGTCCGTAGCCGGTGGACGTCGGTGCCATCAGAAGTTGGGGGAGTGTCAAGGAATTGCCGTACATGGCAAAACCGACGGCGATGGACGCGAAGTTGGTGAAGAGAACCTGAGGCCGGGCCGATACGCGGAGGTCCACCAGTGGTGCGTTGCGTCGAAGTTCCCACCATCCCCAGACGAGGAAACTGAGAGCGGAAACTGCCAGGAGGCCCAGGGTTTTCGTGTCGCCCCATCCCCAAGTCCCGCCTTTGGTGATGGGGAGCAGCAGGGTGATCAGGCCGACGGTGAGACCGAGCGCACCGACGAAGTCGAAACGGCCCGGACGTCGTACCGTTGATTCGGGGATGACGAACGCAACCAGAGCGATGCAGATCAAGCCGAATGCCGCCGAAGTGACGAACAGGAAGTGCCAGTTGGCATTCTGAGCGATCACTGCGGCGATCGGCAGTCCGATCGCGCCGCCGACGCCGAGGGTGGCACTCATGACGGCCATGGCGCCGGCCACCTTCTTCGGTGGAAGCACGTCGCGAATAATTGCGATTCCCAACGGAATTGCCCCGACAGATGCACCTTGAAGTGCGCGACCGATGACGAGCACGATCAGAGAAGGTGCGATCGCGCAGATCGCCGAGCCCAGGACGACCATCCCGAGGCTGACGAGCAGCATTCGTTTCTTGCCGAACATGTCACCGAGGCGTCCGCTGATAGGCGTGATCACCGCGGCGGCGAGGAGTGTTGCGGTGACCGCCCACGAGGTGTCGGCGGGAGTGGAGTTCAGGAGGTGCGGCAACTGCGGAATGATCGGGACGACCAGCGTCTGCATCAAGGCGACGACGATGCCGCACAGCCCGAGGACGGTGAGCACGGGACCCGAGGGTGCGTACTTCGTGACCGGGGGTTTCTCGTCGACGCTCGACGAATCTGCGTGAACGGACATTTGGCTCCCGCCATGGAGGTTCTACTTCGGTGCGTTCGCCCCAGTGTGCACGCTACACATCGTGTGTATTCTGCACAATATGAGTGTGGATCGGGAACCCGAACTGGTGGATATCGAGTACGAGTTGACCCTGCTCTCGCGCTATCACGCGCTCGCTCAACGGGCCGAACTTCATCTGGACCGGTCTGCCTATCTACTGCTCGGTCGACTGGAGTTGCAACATCCCATGAGCCTCAAGGAGCTCTCCTGCGCTTTCTCGCTCGACATCTCGACCATCAACCGGCAGATCGGCGCGCTGAGGCGTCAGGGTCTGGTGGAGCGAGTGGAGGATCCGGACGGTGGGCTGGCGCGAAAGGTTCGGCCGACAGCACAGGGGCTGTCGAAACTTCATGCCGATCGCGAACACTCGACGGCAGGCGTCGAGAAGGTCCTGCGCGAGTGGACGCCGGAGCAGCGCCAGGCCCTCGGCGATCTGTTGCGACAATTCAATCGCTCGGTGGAGAACTTGGAGGGTCGCGACTGGCCGCGGCCGGATCAGGTCTGAGAGTGCGAAACCGACCGCAGTGAGGGGTTCGGGTCGCTCGAATCCGATTCCGGCGCAATGACAACAAGTTTCGGGTGTTCTTCGGGGGCTGCATGATTTCCACGCCAGGACAGCAACGACCAGCGTGAGAGACCGGACAGCGCCGACCCGAGACTGGCGAAAGACCCCGAACTCAGCACCGATGCCGTAGATCCGATGCTTCCGATGGAAAGAAAAGAGCCGACGCTACCGATCGAGAGAATCGAGTACGCCGATCCGATCGAGAGAATGGACCCTTCGGATCGGATGGACAGTATCGATCGCGTCGACTTGTGCGACCGTATCGACTGGTCGTCTGGGCGTGATTTCCGCTCTCGACGGCCATGCGTGATGTCCACTCGTAGATGTCCCATCTATCGGGTCTATCACGGTGATCGGAGATGCAAAAGGGACCCGCCGAAATTTCGGCGGGTCCCTGTCACAAGACTTCGATCAAGCTACCGCGAACATGCCCACGGTCGGAAGGAAGCTGCAGGTGATGCGATCTGCGCCTTCCGGCTGGGTGGTCAGCGAGCCGCTGATCACCGAGAGGACGCGTCCGGGGCCGGTGTCGGCGATAGCCGACAGAGTGGCGGGGCCGTCCGGGTTGATGCGCGCGGCGTTGGTCAGGTTCTGGGTGGCGCTGCGCTGGTTGTCGATGTTGACCCAGGTGACGGTCATCGGCACCGGCTGGTCGTCGACCGCGGGAGCAGTTCCGAGAGCGGTGAAGACGAAGCCGGCCTGACCGGCAGCGGGGCCGGGAGGAGGCAGGTGAGCCGGGCCCGGAACAGCAAGCGCGGTTCCGACCGAATCGGCGGTGGCCGAGATGCAACCCTTGCCGAGCGTCGGGTACAGGAACTGCGCGATGACGGGAGCGTTCTCGTTCGGGATTTCCGGTCCGCCGCCGCCACTGCCGTCGAGGAAGGTGATGACCTTCTCGAGGGTGGCCTTGATCTCGGGCGGAATGCCGGGGGAGTTCAGGATCGCGCGAGCCTGGTCGAGCAAGGCTTGCTGCGGGCCGCCGGCGACGTCAGCCGGACCGGCAGCGGCGCCGATGATGGCGGGCGCAAACGATGCGAGGAACTCGATCGGCACACTTTCGGGTGCGGGCGGTGCTGCCGGATCGGCCATTGCCTGTGCCGGCAATGCCAGTCCTGCTACTGCGGCAATAGCGACGGCGGTGAACGCCTTTCGCATACCTCGGGTTCGAAGCACTGTTTCCCCATCCTTAGTCATACCGCGCGGGCGCCTAGGCGAGCTCCGCGTTTGACGGCTCGAGGGGTCACTCTATGTACAGAGCCCCCGGGTTGTACAGCTGTTCAGTTGCTGAGCAGCTACGCACCGGGGGGAGTCTATGGCATGACCGGCCTCGATCGTGATTTACGGCGACCATACCTGTGACTGAAGTGATCTATGTGAAAGTTGATGCAACTGTTACGTCAGATTGCGAGGTTTGTTCATCGGAAGATCAGTCAAATCGGACCGAATCGTCGACAAGTACGTCAATTCGACGGGCAAGGTCGAAGTCCAGTTCTGTGAGGCCGCCCGCCGAGTGCGTCGAAAGCGTGTACGTGACCTTTCGCCAGCGAACATCGATGTCGGGATGATGATCCGCGGCCTCGGCGACTGCCGCGATGCGTTGGAGAAGCGCGATGGCGTCCGGGAACGTCGCAGACTCGACCGTGCGAGTGATCGACCCCGGCGACAGTTGCCAGGTCGGCAGTTCGTCGAGAGCGCTTTGGATTGCGGAGTCGGGCAACAAAGTGGCCATACTCCATCATGGTGCGATGAGTGATGCACCTGCAAGGGATCGGGAAGTTGTCGCCGGTGCAATCTTCCACGGGGGAAGGCTGCTACTCGCGCAGCGGACGCGACCGCCGGCGTTGGCCGGGCGCTGGGAACTGCCGGGCGGGAAGGTCGAGGAGTTCGAATCGCCGCAGAGTGCTTTGGTTCGCGAATTGCGCGAGGAACTCGCAGTAGAGGTTCGATGCGGAGCCCGAATCGGCGTCGATGTGCCGCTGTCGCGGGGGATGGTGTTGCGGGCGTACCGGGCGGAGTTGGTGTCCGGCGAGCCGGTCGCGCTCGAGCACTCTCAGTTGAGGTGGGTCGACGCCGAAGAACTGTTGTCGATGGATCTGGTCGACAACGATCGAGCCTGGATCCCTGAGCTACTCGAGGAATTGAGCGCGCTTACGCCGCACGAGCCTTCTTGAGACCCGCTTTCAGTTCCTTCTTGGAGGCGCCCTCGTTCTCGAGCTTCTTCATCCGCATGATGACGACGGGACACTTGATGCACCGCGTCTTCTTGCGGCAGCACTTCTTCTTCGGCTTGAGCTGCGAGACCTTGCTTGCCTTGACTTTTCCCATGTGACGCTGCGGCTTTCCTGTTTCACTACGGCGGAGAGCCCGCTCTTGGAACGAGGTTAGCGTACCCTTAAACACCCTGTTTCTCCAGGTCGTAATCCTACGCGCTTCGGCGTGGTGCAGATCACTATTGGCTGGTGGGGGCGGTGATAGGGGCCGCACAATGCAGGAGTATCCGCCCGGAGCGAGTAGTATTTACTAGGCCGCGGTGCCTTCTCAGGCGATTCGTGCCCTGATTCGGATCACACACTCGTGCAGCGGCCACCAGAAGAGCCGTGCGACTTGACTTTCGCGTGGCCGAATCAACTCAGCCAGGAGAGCCATCGCGTGACCATCACCAGCTTCCGTAACGTTGCCATCGTCGCACACGTCGACCACGGCAAGACCACCCTCGTCGACGCCATGCTTCGTCAGTCCGGCGCGTTCGAGGAGCGCGCCGAGCTGGTCGATCGCGTTATGGACTCCGGCGACCTCGAACGCGAGAAGGGCATCACCATTCTCGCGAAGAACACCGCAGTACATAAGGTCAACGAGGACGGTTCCATCACCGTCATCAACGTCATCGACACCCCCGGCCACGCCGACTTCGGCGGCGAGGTCGAGCGCGGCCTGTCCATGGTCGACGGCGTCGTCCTGCTCGTCGATGCTTCCGAGGGCCCGCTGCCGCAGACGCGTTTCGTGCTGCGCAAGGCACTCGCTGCTTCGCTGCCCGTCATCCTGGTCGTCAACAAGACGGACCGCCCCGACGCCCGCATCGAAGAGGTTGTCACCGAGGCTCAGGACCTGCTCCTCGACCTCGCATCGGACCTGTCCGACGAGGCCGCCGAAGCCGCCGAGCTCGCACTCGAACTGCCCGTCCTCTACGCATCCGGTCGCGAAGGCAAGGCATCGACCGTGCAGCCCGAGAACGGCAAGGCTCCCGACGCCGAGGACCTCACCGCCCTCTTCCAGGTTCTGATGGAGTACGTCCCCGCGCCGAAGGGCTCGGTCGACGCACCGCTGCAGGCTCACGTCACCAACCTCGACGCTTCGGCATTCCTCGGCCGCCTCGCACTCGTTCGCATCCACAACGGCGAGCTGCGCAAGGGACAGACCGTGTCCTGGTGCCGCGAGGTCGACGGCGAGCCCGTCGTCACGAAGACCAAGATCACCGAACTGCTCACCACCATCGGTGTCGAGCGCGTTCCCGGTGAGGTCGCCGTTGCCGGTGACATCTGCGCCGTCGCAGGATTCCCCGACATCATGATCGGCGACACCCTCGCCGATCTCGAGAACCCGGTCGCACTGCCCCGCATCACCGTCGACCAGCCGGCAATCTCGGTCACGATCGGCACCAACACGTCCCCGCTCGTCGGTCGCGTCAAGGGCCACAAGCTGACCGCACGCATGGTCAAGTCCCGTCTGGACCAGGAGCTCGTCGGTAACGTCTCGCTCAAGGTCCTCGACATCGGTCGTCCCGATGCGTGGGAGGTCCAGGGTCGTGGAGAGCTCGCACTCGCCATCCTCGTCGAGCAGATGCGTCGTGAGGGCTTCGAGCTCACCGTCGGTAAGCCGCAGGTTGTCACGCAGCTCGTCGACGGCAAGGTTCACGAGCCTTTCGAAGAGCTGACCATCGACAGCCCCGAGGAGTACCTCGGCGCCATCACCCAGCTTCTGGCCAACCGCAAGGGCAAGATGGTCCAGATGTCGAACCACGGCGCAGGCTGGGTTCGCATGGAGTTCATCGTTCCTTCGCGTGGCCTCATCGGCTTCCGCACGGACTTCCTCACGGAAACCCGCGGAACCGGTATCGCCAACGCCGTGTTCGACGGATACGGCCCGTGGGCCGGCGAGATCCGTGCGCGCCACACCGGCTCGCTCGTCTCGGACCGCTCCGGCACCGTGACGCCGTTCGCCATGATCCAGTTGGCCGACCGCGGAACCTTCTTCGTCGAGCCCGGCGCCGATACCTACGAGGGCATGGTCGTGGGCATCAACCCGCGTCAGGAAGACCTCGACATCAACGTCACCCGCGAGAAGAAGCTGACCAACATGCGTCAGTCGTCCGCAGACGTGATGGAGACCCTCGCAAAGCCGATCAAGCTCGAACTCGAAGCAGCAATGGAGTTCTGCTCCGGCGACGAGTGTGTCGAGGTCACCCCGGAGGACGTCCGCGTCCGCAAGGTGCACCTCAACGCAACCGAGCGCGCTCGTGAGCGTTCACGTAGCAAGGCACGCGACAAGGCTGCTCTGTAGTCTTTCGTCGGTTACAACCTGACAGGCGGATGTGCCTTTCAGCCGAGTTTTCGGCGGAAAGGTACATTCGCCTTCATGGTTTCCGGGCAAAGTTCTGTCGGGAAATCGAGCGCGAAGGGGCGACGCGGCCCCGTACGGAAGGAATTGTCTGTGGCCTCAGGACGTCGCTACCTGGCGTTGGCAGTGGCAGTGACGGCGTTGTCGCTGACTGCATGTACAGCCGATCCGCCGCCTCCGGTCGAGAGCACCGAAACCGTCAAGCCCACACCGACTCCGGTCGTTCCGGCGATGAAGCAGGTCACTGTGGCAATCGACGAGGTGGGAGGCGGATTCAACCCGCACCTGCTCGCTGATCAGTCGCCGGTCAACTCCGCAGTCGGCAACCTCGTATTGCCCAGTGCATTTCGTCCGATCAATTCGCCGACGCAGCCTGGCGCGACGGAGTGGGCGATCGACGACTCCTTCCTCGTTTCGGCTGAAGTGACGTCGCAGGCCCCGTTCACGATTCGCTACCAACTGCGCAACGAAGCCCAATGGTCGGACGGTGCTCCCATTGCGGCAGAAGACTTTCGCTACCTGTGGCAGCAGATGATCTCGGTTCCCGGTGTGGTCAATCCCGCGGGCTATCAGATGATCGACGACGTGAACTCGTCCGGCGGTGGCAAGACGGTCAACGTCGTGATGCGTGCGCCGTATCCGGCGTGGCGAGAGTTGTTCACCGATATTCTTCCGTCGCACCTGATCAAGGACACTCCCGGCGGTTTCAGCACCGGTTTGAGTGAGGGGATTCCGGTGTCGGGAGCCCACTTTCACGTGCGCTCGGTCGATCGTGGCCGAGACGAAATCGTGCTCGAACGTAACGACCGATTCTGGGGCAAGCCTTCGGATCCGGATCAGATAGTTCTGCGACGCGGAGGAACGGCTTCGCAGTTGGCGGACGCACTGCGTACCGACGATGCTCAAGTGGCGCAAGTTCATTCGGGTAGCGCCACGGATATTCAGCTGTCTGCCATCCCGGGTGTCGGTACGGCATTCTCCTACGTTCCGCGCACTCTCGACATCAACGTCAACGGGCGCAGCAAGAACTTCGCCGACGTTCGGGTGCGTAAAGGTGTTCTGGGACTGCTCGATCCGGACCTGCTCGCCGTAGTGGCGGCCGGGAGTGAATCGGCGTCCGCCCCGGTGAAAGCTCAGATCCTCGCTCCGTCGGATCCGGGATATGCGCCCACCGCCCCGCCGAAACCGACCAGAGAGCAGGCGCTGGGCGAGCTGACCGCAGCCGGCTACCTGACGGCACCGCCCACCGGAATCGTCACGGGCACTGGAACGGTCGGATCGATCGTTCGGGACGGCGCTCAGCTGACACTGCTGATCGGCGCTCCCGAAAACGACGACATCGCGATCGCCGTGGCAAACACCGCTGCCGACGAATTGCGTGACGTGGGAATCCTGGCGACCGTCGAATCGGTGCCGCCCGAGGAGCTCTACGGCGAGGATCTGACTACAGGACGCGTCGACATGATCGTCGGGTGGAGCCGAGCGGGCGCCGACACAGCGACGTCACTGGCCTCCCGGTTCAGTTGCCCGACAGCACCTTCCGTCCCCGCGCCGGCTTCGGCAGTGCCCGCTCCGACGCCGTCGCAGACGCCGGAGCCGGTCCGAACGACAAGCGTCGAGGCCCCGAGCAATCTGTCCGGGCTGTGTGATCCTGCGCTACAAGGTCGGATCGACGAAGCGCTCAGTGGAGTCGGGGATCTCGGATCGTTGATCAACGATGCGGAGCCCAAGCTGTGGGATCTTGCGGCGGTATTGCCGATCGTGCAGTCACGGGCGCTGGTCGCAGTCGGTACCGGCGTCGAGGGCGTCGTACTCGACGGCCCGGTGCAGGTAGGGATATTCGGAAACGCTACGGACTGGGTGAGGGTGGCAAAGTGACCGCGTCGGCGAAGCGACTTCTGTTGGTGCACGCACATCCGGACGACGAAACGATCACCACCGGCGGCACCATCGCGCGATACGCGTCCGAAGGCGCCGAGGTCACGGTCCTCACCTGCACGTTGGGGGAGGAAGGCGAAGTGATCGGTGACGCGTGGGCCGGGCTCGTGGCTTCCGAGGCCGATCAACTCGGTGGCTACCGGATCGCGGAACTGAGTGCTGCTTTGTCGGCTTTGGGCAGTGCCGCTCCCCGCTTCCTCGACGGTGCCGGTCGGTATCGCGATTCCGGAATGATCGGCACACCTTCGGCCGCCAATCCCCGTGCTTTTGTCAATGCTCGACTCGACGAGGCAGTCGGCGCGGTGGTCGCCGTCATTCGTGAGATTCGGCCGCACGTCGTGATCACGTACGACCCCAACGGAGGCTACGGGCACCCGGATCACATCCAGGCGCACGCGATCACGACCGCGGCCGTGGAAGCTGCCGCAACGACCGCGTATCCCGAGACGGGCGAGCCGTGGTCGACTCCGAAGTTCTATTGGACCGTGACCGAGCGCAGCGGACTCGAACGCGGCATCGCGGCAATTTCCGAGTTCCCGGAAAAGTGGCGTCTGCCCGAGCCCGGGGAATTGCCGAGCGTCGACGACGGAGACGTGACGACGGCGATCGACGTTCGAGGCGTCATGGACGCGAAGGCGAGGGCATTGAGCGCCCACGCGACTCAGGTGACGGTAGCCCCGAGCGGAGCCGAGTTCGCACTGTCGAACAACGTGGTTCAACCGATCCTGACGGTCGAGCATTTCGTATTGGCCGCCGGCACGCTCGGTCCGGTGGGTGAGGACGGTCGTGAGAGCGATCTGTTCGGCGGGCTGCACAGCTGACCTGGGCGTCGGCTGGCAGGCATTGCGATCGACGCCGTAGTGGTGTGTGATGCGTGTCACCGGATGGGTGGTCCTTTCGGTGAAAAAAAGCCTGGGGGCTGAAGAAATGTACAACTGGGATCTGCAGAACCAGATCGTTGCCTTCGTCGATTCGTTGCGTCCGATGGCCGGTTACTACCACGACATGTATTACGGATCGCTCTACGCGTTCGCAGATCAGCAAAGTCATCTGCTGACGCTGCTCGGGTTCCCACCGGTTCCCTGATCGACTGATCGACTTCGTACTTGTCGGGTGCGAGCCGGGGTGCTTGTCGGGAGGGACCCCGCGCTCGCGCGTCAGCCGTCGATAGACCACTATCGAAACCATGATCACGGCCGAGAACAACACAGGCGCTTCGACAGGAACGTCACTGCCGTGGCTCGACCCTGTCATCCTCGGCGTCCTGATTTTCGACGGGTTCCTGTGCGCGGTGTTGTCCGTCCTGTTCTTGCCGACTCATCTCGGTACGACGGCATTTCCGATCAGCATTCTCGTGGCAGCGGTGGCGAACCTCGTCTTGGTGATCGCCGCCCGCACGGTTACGACGCCGGGTAGGGCCGCCTTGCCCCTCGCCGGTTGGATCGTCGGGTTCTTGGTGTGCATGGTCGGTGGTCCAGGCGGCGACGTGCTGGTGCTCTCGTCCCCGCTGACCTTCCTGCTGCTGGTCGGCGCAATCGCTCCGGCCGCGGTTTTCCTCTTCAAAGTAGCGATCAACAGGCTTGCCACCCTCAGTTCGCACTAGTTCTCGGCGCGCGCGTAGGAAACTGACCCGTGCATAAGGGACACTCAGCCTGTGGCTGAACATGACTTGGCGGGCGCGACCATCGCCTTGACCGCAGAACGGCGTGTCGAAGAATTTGCGACGCTCCTCGAACGTCGAGGCGCGGAGATCGTTCGAACACCGGTGATCCATGTGCTGCCGTTGGTGGACGATCGAGACCTGCGCACTCAGACGTCCGCTTTGATTGCCGAGCCACCGGAATTGGTCGTGATCAGCACCGGAATCGGCTTTCGAGGTTGGCTCGACGCCGTCGCGTCGTGGGGTTTGACCGACGAGTTCCTCGGAGCTCTCGCCCGCACGCGCATCATCGCCCGCGGCCCGAAGGCGACGGGCGCCATCCGGGGCGCCGGACTGCGTGAGGAATGGTCGCCTTCGGGCGAGTCGTCCGAGGAAGTTCTGGCACACCTCGGAAGCGAGGGAGTGGCCGGTTTACGCGTCGCGGTTCAGTTGCACGGCACCATCACCGAATGGGAGCCGCTGACGGACCTGAGCGCCTCCCTCGCCGACATCGGCGCGGTTGTCACTCCGGTGTCGGTCTATCGGTGGATCCGGCCGCCGGATCAGTCGCCGGTCCGCGCGTTGGTTGCTGCAGTTCGTTCCGGTGCAATCGACGCGCTGACCTTCACCAGTGCCCCCGCGGTCTCCTCGATGCTCAGCACGGCAAAAGAAATGGGCGAGCTGGAGCGGTTCGTCGCAGCGATGCGCGGACCGGTACCGACCTACTGCGTCGGACCGGTGACGGCCGCTCCGCTCGAACTCCTCGGTGTTCCGACCATCCAGCCGGAGCGATCTCGTCTCGGTTCGCTGGCGAGGCTCATCATCGACGACCTGCCCAGACGTCGCCACCGCCCGGAGTGACGGCTTCGATCAAGGCCCACGCGTTCTCGGCGGGGAGATCGATCACCTCGTAGCTTCCCGTGCCTGCCGGCGTCGCAGCAACCACGGTTGCCACACCTGCGCGCCGCTGGAAGAACGTCTCGCGCACCGTCCATCCGATGACACCTTCGGATTCGAGACTGTGACGCTGTCGGTCGAGCGAGCCGCTTCGGGTGATCAACCACCCCGGCAGAACTGCGTGGCCGAGGCCGTTGTATCGGTCGTAGGCGAGCGCAGCGCCGCCGATCGCGAGCACAGCGACCCCGAACCACGCGTAGATCGGCACGTGCACGCCGGATGCCGCGCACGCCACGCAGACCAGGAACGCCACTGTCGCGAGAAACAGTGCCCGGGTGTAGCGGCGACGGCGCGCCGCCGGGCCGTGCGGGATCAGCGGGGTGGAAGCCTGGCGTGAATCACCGATCACGGTGGCCATCACTCGCTCGGCCTCCCGGCGTGGTCCCTGCGGCAGCAGCAGTGAAGATTCCTTCTTCTCGGCGCTCACCCCGGTCATGATGGCGTCGAGCCGCGCGCCGCGGGCCAGCCGCAGCAGGAGCGGTTCCTTGAGCGTCGTGCCGCGCAGGCGGGCGCGGTCGAGTGTGGTCTGCCGAGTCTTCAACAGGCCGTGACTGACATGCAGGATGCGTCCGTTGTCGGTGAGTTTCATGTTGCCGAACGCGATCAGGTATTGGACGCAGGCGAGTGCACTCGACAGCACGAGCAGCACGACGAGCGCGATGACGACCATCAGCGCGATGCCGAGGCTCTCGAGGGAGTCGAAGCTGTCGCTTACTGCCGACGATTTCGCGACGGCAGTGCCGATGCCGTATTGAAACGAGATGCCGATGATCGCTGCGATGATGGCGATCCCGGTGAACGAAAAGGGTGCGTAGCGAACCCAACTGGGCTCCCAGTGTCCGATCTCGGTGTCGACCGGTTCGGTGACGTTCGAGGCCGGAGCGCCCGGGGTTTGCAGCCCTCGTGCCTGTTGCGCGCCGGCCAACAGTGCGGCGCGCAGGTCCGGAACCAGGGCAGTCGACAGGGCGTTGAGCTCGAACTTGTTCGAATCGTGGCCGCTCCCAGCGCGTTGGCCGGTCCCGATGCGCACGATCGACAGTCCGAGCAGTCGGTGCATGACCCCGGCTTCGACGTCGACGGATCGGATGCGGCTGCGCGGGACGGAGAGCAGCTTCTTCTGGAAGACCCCGGTGCGCAGCTGTACGTGAACGGGCCCGATTCGGTACGTGGTGGTGAAGTACCGCAACAGACCGAAGACGACGAGCAGAGTGACGACGCCGAGTCCCCACCAGTGATTCCCGGATTGGCTGCCGAGAACAACGGAGACGAGCAGGACCGGGAGGAGCTTGACCACTTCGTTGACGGGGTGAACCAGAAGCATGCGTCGGTCGAGGCGGAGCCAGGGCTGCTCCTCTTCGGCTGCCTCGGCAGCTGCCGTTTCCGCCTCGGCGGGAATGTCGATCGCGGTCGGGTCGCCCAACTGTTTCTCGTTCACGTTGCGTCTCCCACGTTGGTGCCCGCGATCTCCGTCAGTTGAGCGACCGTGCGATCGGCGATTTCCTGGTCGAGCGCGGAGATCTTCACGGCTCCGGCCGACGACGCCGTCGTGACCGTCACGGTTGCCAGACCCAACATCCGGTCGATCGGTCCGCGCTCGGTGTCCACTGTCTGCACGCGCGAGATCGGTGCGATGCGTCGTTCCTGGGTGAACCAGCCGGTGCGTGTGTACACCGCGGTGTCACTGATCTCCCATCGGTGGACGCGATACCGCCACGCCGGAACCATCAGAATGTAGGTGGCAGCGAAGAGAACGGTGACTGCGAATACGGTGCCGACCACCCAGGACGGGATTCCGGGTATCAAGACGGCACAGACGATTTCGGCGATGATGACGGGTACCCAGAACAGTGAGGCAGTGATTGCCCACAGCCTCGGGGCTTTGGTGCTGGGTCGCCATAGTGGGTCGGCCATGGTCAGCGGTTGCGGCGCAGTCATGGGCACTACTTTGGTCGAGTGAGGGGCGATCTGTCGACATCGGCCCTATCGTGGAGTGTGGCGACCGCGAAGGGAGTACGTGATGACCGAACAAGATGCGACATTCGACCCGGAGGCTCCGGAATCAGATGCGCTCGAACAATCGACACCCGTAGATCCGAACGCCCCCGAAGAACCCGATCTGACCGACATCCCACTCGACGCACCAGTGGCTGACGTGGTGGATCAACGAGTCGATGTAGCGGTCGACGACGACTATCCGCCCTCATGATCGAGGCGGTATCGAGCCCGTGAGGCCTCCTACTTCTGGCACCGGGTGGCACTAGTCGTCTCACATGGCGCATGATCGCTAGGTGAACCGAACTGGTGATGACTCCGGCAAACCCACCATGCTTCCGATGCCAGGCATTTCCGCGTCCGCCTCGTCCAGTCCGTCGCCCGGCCCGTCAGCGTCGGCGATGCGGCGAGTTCTCCGTCGTGCACGCGACGGAGCGACCCTGAACGTCGACGAGGCGGCAACGCTGCTGCAGGCACGGGGAACCGATCTGACCGATCTGTGTTCCTCGGCGGCCAAGGTTCGCGATGCCGGTCTGCTGGCAGCGGGTCGGCCGAACACCGTGACGTATTCGCGGAAAGTGTTCATTCCGCTGACCCGTCTGTGCCAGGACAAGTGCCACTACTGCACCTTCGTCACGGTGCCCGGGAAGCTGCGTGCCGCTGGGCACGGCATGTTCCTTGAGCCTGACGAGGTTTTGGACATTGCCCGGGCAGGTGCCGAATTGGGCTGCAAGGAAGCGTTGTTCACGCTGGGGGATCGCCCCGAGGCTCGCTGGCCGGAAGCCAAGCAATGGCTGGACGAACGCGGCTACGACTCCACCCTCGACTACGTGCGGGCGATGTCGATTCGGGTGCTCGAGGAGACCGGACTTCTTCCGCACTTGAATCCCGGTGTGATGAGCTGGCAAGAGCTCTCGCGACTCAAGCCTGTTGCGCCGTCGATGGGCATGATGCTCGAGACGACCGCTACTCGGCTGTTCACCGACAAAGGCGAATGCCACTACGGCAGCCCGGACAAGGACCCGGCGGTTCGGCTGCGCACTCTGACCGACGCAGGCCGCCTGAACATCCCGTTCACCACGGGAATTCTTGTGGGCATCGGGGAGAACTTCCTCGAGCGTGCCGAATCGATCATGGCGATACGCAAGTCGCAGAAGGCGTTCGGCCACATCCAGGAAGTGATCATTCAGAACTTCCTGGCCAAGCCTGATACCGCGATGCGCAACACCCCTGATGCAGGACTCGACGAGTTTCTCGCGGCCATCGCCGTCGCACGCCTGTTGCTCGGGCCGACGATGCGGATTCAGAGTCCGCCGAATCTCGTCTCGAACAGCGAGTGCCTCGCGCTGCTCGGCGCCGGTGTGGACGACTGGGGCGGGGTATCGCCGTTGACCCCCGATCACGTCAACCCGGAGCGCCCGTGGCCGAATCTCGAGACCTTGGCCGAGATCAGCGCCGAAGGCGGCTTCACGCTGACCGAACGCACTGCGGCTCAGCCGGCATATGTCCTGGCCGGGGCTCCGTGGATCGATCCGCGCATTGCGGGTCACGTGCAGGCACTGGCGGATCCCAAGACCGGCCTCGCCTTGCCCGACACCAAGCCGGTGGGTCGACCGTGGCAGGAGCCGGACGAGTCGTGGGAATCGAGCGGACGCATCGATCTCAATACCGAGATCGACACGGACGGGCGCAACACCGAGACCCGCAGTGACCTGGGCAGTGCGTTCGGCGACTGGGAGACCGTGCGCGAACAGGTACTCGAGTTGAGTGCTCCGATTCGCGTCGACACCGATCTGTTGGCTGCATTGCGCAGTGCCGAACGCGACCCGGCCGGATGCTCCGACGACGAGTACCTTGCTCTTGCGACCGCGGACGGACCGGGCCTGGAAGCTGTTGTGGCGCTGGCGGATGCGCTACGCAAGGATGCTGTCGGCGAGGACGTCACCTACGTGGTGAACCGGAACATCAACTTCACCAACATCTGCTACACGGGCTGCCGGTTCTGTGCGTTCGCGCAGCGCAAGGGTGACGCCGACGCCTTCACCCTGTCGGCGGACCAGGTTGCCGACCGTGCGTGGGAAGCGCACGTCGCCGGCGCGACCGAAGTGTGCATGCAGGGCGGTATCGATCCGGAACTTCCCGTCACCGGTTACGCCGACCTGGTTCGCGCAGTCAAGAAACGCGTGCCGTCGATGCACGTCCATGCGTTCTCGCCCATGGAGATCGTCAACGGTGCTTCGCGCAGCGGTGAAAGCATCAGGGACTGGCTGACCGCCCTGCGTGAGGCGGGCCTCGACACCATTCCCGGTACGGCAGCGGAGATCCTCGACGACGAGGTGCGCTGGATCCTCACCAAGGGCAAGCTGCCCACGGCGGAGTGGATCGAAGTGGTCACCACGGCACACGAGGTGGGACTGCGGTCGAGTTCGACGATGATGTACGGACACGTCGATCAGCCGCACCACTGGGTCGGGCACCTGAACGTCCTCCGTGGAATCCAGGATCGCACAGGCGGATTCACGGAGTTCGTGCTGCTTCCGTTCGTTCACCAGAGCGCGCCGCTGTACCTGGCGGGTGCTTCACGGCCAGGGCCGACCAACCGGGACAACCGCGCTGCGCACGCACTGGCACGCATCATGCTGCACGGTCGTATCCCCAACATCCAGACCAGCTGGGTCAAGCTCGGTATCACCGGAACGCAGATGATGCTCAACGGCGGAGCCAACGACCTCGGCGGAACGCTGATGGAGGAGACGATCTCGAGGATGGCCGGCTCCGAACACGGGTCCGAGAAGACCGTCGCAGAGCTGCGCGCCATCGCCGAGGGAATCGGACGGCCGGCACGCGAACGAACCACCACACACGCACGACGCGAAGGAGCGATCGCCTGATGGCTGACGTACTGGGGGACCGCAAGGTCGTCGAGGTTCTCGATCGGGCGGTCTGGGGCATCAACCCCGTTCTCGACCTCGCCTACAGCGATCCGCTCGGAATCAAGCGTCGGACCTTCGAGCCGACCGATCCCGAGCGAAATGCTGCCGCGATGGTGTTGGACGCAGCCGCTTGGGTCCTCGATGTCGTCAAGTTCCCCGGGACGGCGGCGTGGTCGGTGATGACCGACGAGCAGCGTTCGAAGTGGTGGACGACCCGGTTGGGCGCACTCAACACCGTTGCCGTCGCGTTCCCCGGCATCTTCGGCGTCCTCCTCAATCGGCTCCCGATCCAGGACCTGCTGGCATTCGCGAATCAGGCCGTTGTGCTCGTTGCGGTTGCCCGTGAACACGGAGTGACGGAACGGGATCAGCAGGTGGACCTCCTGGCGTCGGTGTTGTGCCGGCGTGAGACGAAGTCCCGAGAGCTTCTCGCCGGAGAGGACTTCGCCGAGAAATCAGCCGGCGGCGCCGACGAGACCTGGCGCCCGTTCGCGCTCATCGGCACGTTGTGGCGCACGTCCAAGACTTTTCGTGCCATCACGGACGAGCTGCACAAGCGGCCGTCGCGGACAAAGCCGTACGAGGTTTTCGGCAAGATTCCGGTGATCGGCGTCGTGGCGGATTACCTCGGTGAACGCGGTGCACTGGTTCGCGCTGCTGCCGCGGGGGAGAAGTGGATCGCGATTCGGTCGAGGAACATCACCACAGTAGGCTGAAATGTGTTACCCCCGCCTGCTCAGAGTCGGTCGGCAGGGGGATAATAGGCTGTTCCCGCGGTACGTGAGAGTCGTATCGGATTTTCGGCCCCTTGCAACTGCGTGTTGCGGCGGCGATGCACGACAGGAAGGCAGGGAGATCGGCAGTGACCTACACGATTGCTGAACCGTGTGTAGATGTGATGGACAAGGCGTGCATCGAAGAATGCCCTGTCGACTGCATCTACGAGGGTGGACGCATGCTTTACATCCACCCCGACGAGTGTGTCGACTGCGGCGCGTGTGAGCCTGTCTGTCCCGTCGAAGCCATCTTCTACGAAGACGACGTCCCGGACCAGTGGAACGCTTACATCAGCACCAACGTCGATTTCTTCGACGATCTCGGTTCGCCGGGTGGAGCAGCCAAGCTCGGCAAGGTCGACTACGACACGCCGTTCATCAAGGCGCTGCCTCCCATGGGTGAGGAATAGAGATCTTGTCTCGTACTCCGGTGGCCGCTGGGCTTCCTGATTTTCCGTGGGATTCGCTCGCCGACGTCACGGCGAAGGCACACTCTCATCCCGACGGCATCGTGAACCTGTCCGTGGGTACGCCGGTTGATCCGGTGGATCCGGTAATCCAGGAGGCTTTGGCATCTGTTGCCGAGGTGCCGGGATATCCGACTACTCATGGCACGCTCGCACTGCGCGAGGCCGTGGCGGAGTCACTGGATCGCCGTTACAACATTCCCGACGTCGATCCGGCAGCGGTGCTGCCGGCCATCGGTACCAAGGAAATGATCGCGTGGCTGCCGAAATTGCTCGGTCTCGGCGCCGACGATCTGGTGGTCATTCCGGAGTTGGCATACCCGACCTACGAGGTCGCGGCGAAACTCGCAGGCGCGCGCGTTCTGCGCGCCGACGGCTTGAACAAGCTAGGTCCCGAGTCGGCGGCGATGATCTTCGTGAACTCGCCGTCCAACCCCACCGGAAAGGTGCTCGGGCTCGAGCACTTGCAGAAGGTCGTGGCCTGGGCACGCGAGCGCGGCGCCATCGTCGTCTCCGACGAGTGCTACCTCGGGTTGACCTGGGAAGCCGATGCACTCTCCATCCTCGATCCTCGGGTCAACGGCGGCGATCTGACCGGTTTGCTTGCGGTCCATTCACTTTCGAAGACGTCGAATCTCGCAAGCTATCGCGCCGGGTTCGTCACCGGTGATCCGGCTCTGGTGTCGGAACTGCTCGAGGTGCGCAAGCACGCGGGCATGATCCTGCCTTTGCCGATCCAAGCCGCGATGACCGCAGCCTTGGGCGACGACCAACACGAGAACGTCCAGCGCGAGCGGTACCGCGAGCGTCGCAGCGTGTTGATCGAAGCTGTCCGAGGCGCCGGATTCACCGTCGACAATTCCGAGGCCGGTCTGTACCTCTGGGCAACCCGCGGCGAGGAATGCCGAGCCACGGTCAGTTGGTTCGCCGATCGTGGGATCCTCGTTGCGCCCGGTGAGTTCTACGGACCGAGCGGGAGCAAGCACGTTCGGATCGCTCTCACCGCAACAGACGAACGAATCGCCGCGGCAGCAAAGCGCCTCTCCGCCTGAACCGTGTGTTTTCGCGGGTGTCAGGTTCCCTGATGTCGGTAGCAGTCCGATGTAAGGTCGCGCTGTGACCACCTCAGGGACCGGCGGCTTGGACGCGGTACTGATTGTCGCCGTCGTTGTTGCCTCGATCGCGCTGATGCTCGCGTGGCTGAAGGATCGTCGAATATTCGGAGACCTACCTCTTTCGGCCGTTGTGCTTTGGCTCGTGGTGGCAGTGCCGTCAATTTTGCAGGCGCTGATGCCGGGACTGTTGGACATGTTTCGCCGTGATCCCACGTTGATCCGCGACGGTCAGTGGTGGCGGATTCTGACGTCGGTGTTCGTCCAGGACGGCGGCCTTGCCGGGACGGTTGCCAACCTTCTCACGTTGGCAGTGGTGGCGCCGCCTGCTTTTCGGCTCTGGGGCGCCGCACGCGGTTGGGCACTCTTCCTGCTCGGTCAATTGCTGTTCGGTTTGCTCACCACCGCAGTCTTCCCGTCGACCGGCGCCGGTAACTCCGGTGCGACACTGGCTCTGGCAGCGGCGGCGGCGGGGATCGGCGTTCTGGTGCGCTCGCGAATGCCCGAGATTTTTCTGACTGCCGTGATTGTCGTCGGCGGTGCAACTCTGGTGACGGTCGACGACGCGCACGGATTCGCAGTTCTTTCCGGAGCTCTACTGGGGGCGGCGCTGGTGACGCTGTTCCCTCCTCACTCGATGGACGCGCGTCGGGCAGGAGAAAGTTTGCGACCGTCTGCGCTGTGAGATGCTGTCGTGGTGCTGCTGAGATCACTGAACCCCCTTGCTGTTGCCCGCGGTGACGACCTCGACGACGCCGTGACGATCGGTGACACGGTGCTCTCGCGGAGTGCCATTCTCGGTGCCGCGACCTCGGTCGCGGAACGAGTGGCGCAGGCCGACCGGGTTGCCGTATTGGCAACTCCCACAGCAAAAACGATCCTCGCCGTCGTCGGTGCATTGATTGCCGGCGTCACCGTTGTGCCGGTACCGCCGGACTCGGGCAGGGCTGAGCGGGAGCACATTCTGCGTGACTCCGGAGCTCAGGCGTGGCTCGGTGAAACGGACGAGCACTGCGACACTCTGCCGGTAGTCCCCGTCCGGTTGCATGCGCGCTCATGGCACAGCTATCCCGAACCGGCTCCTCAGTCCACAGCGTTCGTCCTGTACACCTCGGGAACCACCGGCCCACCGAAGGGTGTTCTGCTCAGTCGCTCGGCCATCGCAGCCGGGATCGACGCGCTCGCCGAGGCCTGGGACTGGACGTGGCGAGACACTCTCGTGCACGGGCTTCCGCTCTTCCACGTGCACGGGCTGATCCTCGGAATCCTCGGTCCGCTCCGGATCGGCAGCCGGGTGATCCATACCGTCAAGCCGACGCCGGAAAACTACGCACGAGCCAAAGGCTCCCTCTACTTCGGTGTCCCCACCGTCTGGTCGCGTATCGCCGAAGACGAAGAGGCGGCCCGTGCGTTGTCCGGCGCTCGGCTGCTGGTCTCCGGCAGTGCGCCGCTTCCCGTCCCAGTCTTCGAAAAGTTGCGTGAGCGAACAGGATTGACCCCAATTGAGCGTTACGGCATGAGCGAGACGATGCTGACGCTGAGTACTCGATTCGACGGCGAGCGACGCCCGGGTTGGGTCGGAGTGCCATTGCGCGGTGTCGAGACTCGTCTTCGTGACGAAAAAGGCAACGATGTTCCACACGACGGCGAGAGCATCGGCGGCCTGCAGGTACGTGGGCCGATGCTTTTCGACGGTTACTTGAACCGTCCAGACGCAACCGCCGAGTCCTGGACGGAGGACGGCTACTTCAAGACCGGTGATGTCGCCGTCATCGACGAGGGTGGGTTCCACCGAATCGTCGGCCGCGAATCCATCGACTTGATCAAAACCGGCGGATTCAGAGTCGGCGCAGGCGAGATCGAGACTGCCATCCTCGGGCACCCCTCGGTGTCCGAAGTTGCGGTGATCGGTGTCCCCGACGCCGATCTGGGGCAGCGGATCATCGCCGTCGTCGTCCGCAAGCCAGGCAGTCCCGACGTCACCGAAGCCGAATTGGTCGAGTTGGTCGGGGCAGAGTTGTCGGCGCACAAGCGTCCCCGCGAAGTTCGTTTTGCCGAGACTCTGCCGCGTAACGCGATGGGTAAGGTCCAGAAGCGCGACCTGTGGTGAGCGGAGCCGATTGCTGAAAAGTCGCTCCGGCGCTCGAATCTTGGTGAGTTCGGCCCGCCTGCCCCGGAATGTGGGCCCGCCGGTTCGCCGATGATTCAGCGCTAGTTGGAAATTCTGTGTTCTTGGCTACACTACCGCCCGGTAGGGATAGCTCCAGTCGCACGCATGCCGTCGGTATGCCTGAGTGCGAGTGGCCTCGGAAGGGCAGATTTCATGGCGGGCGGACGGCATTCGAGTCCTGACAGCGGGCGGTCGATCGGGTTCTACGCAGTGGGTGGGTTGGTTGCCGTCGCGGTAGTCGCCACCGGGGTGGTGGTCTTCAAGGCAACACAGTCCGATTCCTGCGAGAGCGTCGACGAGTACTCGCTGGCAGCAGATCCTGCGATCGCGCCTGCAGTAACGGAGATCCTCGCAGAAGCGTCGCCGGAGCAGACGGGCTGTTCGCGGATCACGGTCACCTCTGCGCTGCCCGGCGATGTCGCGGGAACTTTGGGCAAGGGTGTGGACGCGCCGGACATGTGGATACCGGATTCGACAGCGTGGGTCGGCAAAGCTTCATTGACGGCCAAGGGACCGGTCGCTGCGGCCGGCGGTTCGATCGCGACCTCACCTGTCGTTCTCGCCTCCGGCGGTGGCGAGCAGTTTGCCAGTTGGCTCACAGCGCTACAGGTTCCTGACCTCGCGCTGGGCAATCCATTGTTCACCGGGGTTGCATCGGCGCCCATTCTCGGAGCTCTCGCGGAGACCGGGGCCACCTCCGAATCGGTTCGAGCGGCACTCGTACCCCATGCTCAAGCCGAAAGTGTTCGTACCGAAGATCAGCCGGTAGGACAGAAGATGCTCACCGAATTGGTCAGCTCAGGCAAGGTTGGTGTTTCGACCGAGCAGCAGGTGGTCGAGTTCACGAAGGCAGAGTCGAAGATTTCCGCGACAGTGCCGGCGACTGGAACCATGATCATGGACTACCCACTGGTGGTCAGTGCGTCGGCACCGGATCGGCACTACGCCGCAGCCAAGAAGAGTGACGCCATCGCCGAGCTGTTGCACAGTGAATCTGCCCAGGAAGTGCTGGCACGCAGCGGTTTCCGTACTTCCGGCGGTGGAGCCGTCGAAGGTGGGGTTGGTGACGTCACGGCATTGACTGTCTCCGAACAGTCGGTGGCCGATCAGACACTGGGTGCTTGGGCGTTGATGGCCAAGCCGATCCGAACACTCGTCGCGATCGACGTGTCTGCATCGATGGACTATCCGGCGGCAGGTGGCAAGACGCGCATGCAGTTGACCACTGCTGCTGCTCTCGCCGGCAATCAAGTCTTCCCGGACAGCGTCGCTGCCGGTCTGTGGGCCTTCTCCCAAGGTATGAACGGAACCCAGGACTTCCAGGAATTAGTGCCGATCAGGCGCTACGACACCATCGTCGACGGCGTGACTCAACGAAAGTTGATGGCTGATCAAGCGAACCGGCTCACCGAACTCAAGCGTGGTGCCACAGGTTTGTACGACACGACGCTGGCTGCCTTCCGGAAAGTCCAGGAATCGTACGATCCGCGAGCGGTCAACAGCGTCATCATCTTGACCGACGGTGCAAACGAAGATCCCGACAGCATCAGCCGTGAACAGCTGCTCGATGTTCTTGCACGCGAGCAGGATCCGGCGCGTCCGGTCATCATCGTCACCATCGGCATCACCGATGACGCCGACGCTGCAGCGCTCGCCGATATCTCCCGCGTGACGGGCGGGTCGACCTATATCGCACGGGACCCCTCGGAGATTTCCGAGGTGTTCGTGAACGCACTGGCTCACCGAGGATCATGAGCCCCACCGAAGAACTCAGGCCGCGTCGGGACCGGTCCAGGGTGTCGGAAGTGGCGGAGCCTCAGACGAATATCGGTGCCCGGTAGGCGTCGTCGTGGTGAAGGTGTGCCGGTTACCCGGCACAGGTTCGGCAGACCAGTCCGAGCCCTGTTTCGCGTAATTGCATGCCGCGCACAACCCGGCACCGTTCGCTGCGCTGGTGAGTCCACCCCTCGAGTGATCGCGAATGTGGTCACGGTGGCGAACCGGCGCGTCGCACCACGGAGTACGGCAGCTGCGATCCCGGAGTTCGATCAATCGTGCCAACCCCTTCGGGAATGTTCTCGCCGTGGATTCCATTGCGGTCAATGCGCCGGTGTCGGGGCGTGCGTAGAGTTTTCGGACCGTTGCCATTGTTTCGGAGTCTTCGCTGCACTTGGCGATCCATTCGCGTGCAATATCGGCTGGTACAGGCCCGTACCCATGAACGTGCGCCGGGTCGGAATTGTCGCCCAACAATGACTGGTCGGAGACAACCAGATTCACGGTGACGGGTGTCGGTGTGGCGCGACCGATTCCGGTAACCCGCTCGACCAGGAGATCAGCCATGATTTGCGCTCGTGTGCGCTTGTCCCCGCCGGCAAGTACGGAATCTGCGTCGCGCCTGAGCGTGGCGTGCACGGCGATACCTTCGGCTGCGGGAAGCAGCACATTGAGCCAGCACATCGTGTCGGGTGCAGGCCGTGACGTTACTCGTCTGTCTCCCACAGCTTTGCGTGCTCGTCTGGCAACACTGTCGGAGTCAATTTCGGCAGTGCGTGCGCGGATTCTTTCTGTCAGTTGGTGGTTGCCCCATCCGTCCAAGATTGCAGCGTCGCAGCAGAACTCGCGATCCAATGTAGCGCGATCCTGGACTGTGAGACAGGCAGTTTCACGCATGAGAATTGTCGCTTGATGCTCACTGATGGAGCCACGGACGAGTAGTCGAAGTGTGTGCGGCATCTCGTCGCTCAGTGCGCGGGCCAAGCTCAGATGTTGAGTTCCGAACCATGCCGACTCTCGCCGTGCGAGGGCAATCTGCGCGTTGATTCCACGGCCCTGGTATGCGCGCGGAACTCCCCGTTCGCCGCGGTCCTTGCGGGTGAACGCGTCGAGATCGGCAGCCAGTAATGCCTGGGCCCCAGCACAACTGGCCTTCAACTCTTCCAACGCGCGCAGAAGATCAACGCGTGCTGCGTTGTCGATGGAACGATCCATGCTGACGAGTGACGCTCGGAATTGTCCGATTGTCTCTTCGGATATCGTCTGTTTGGATATCGTCTGTTTGGATATCGCCTGTTCAGATACTTGCGTCGTCACTTTTACCCCCCGGTAGTGTCGAACATACATTCGATAATAGCCTCGACAATGAACGCCCGCAACACCTTTCTCTGTTGGTGACCGAAAGTTCCGACAGTTCGGTTTTCGTGGTTGACTGGTCGGCATGATTGAACTGAGGGGATTGACCAAGGTTTACGGACCGACGAAAGCGGTGGACGATTTGTCGTTCACGGTCAAGCCGGGCATCGTGACGGGCTTTCTGGGCCCCAACGGTGCGGGTAAGTCGACG
>NZ_JAAOLG010000030.1:0-52513 GCF_011602025.1 Rhodococcus sp. IC4_135 | reverse complement strand
CCGGGTGCCGGAGCCCACCACGCAAACACACAGCAGGCTATGGGAGGTGCACTGTAATGGCTGTTCTCAGTGCTGAACGTATCAAGATCACCACGACCAAGTCCCCGCTGTGGTGCACGGTCATCATTATCGTGCTCGGGTTGGGGCTCGCCACAGTTTTCGGACTGAGCGCCAAGTCGTCGCTCAACAGACCGGACGGTGTAATGATGCCGACCGTGTCGGGGGCGCTCAGTGGAGTCACCGGCTTCGGTGTGTTGGTTCTGATGATCATGGCTGCCCTCGCGATCACCAGCGAGTATCGCTTCGGGACAATCCGAACCACATTCCAGGCAGTTCCGAACCGTGCCTCGGTTCTGATCGCCAAAGCAGGTCTCATCGGCGGGTTCGGAGCTGTACTGACTCTCGTATTGTCGTTCGGCGCCTTCGCTCTCACGAAGGCGACGTCAGGTGACGCGGGAAGATTCCTCACTCTGTCCGGCGACGAGAACTGGCGGATCGTCTACGGAACGCCGATCTACGCGTTCTGCTGCGTAGTTCTAGCTGTAGGAGTGGGAGCGTTGCTGCGGCAGTCCGCCGGTGCGATCGCGCTACTACTGTTGTGGCCCTTGCTCATCGAGAATCTGTTCAACCTGTTCGGCAGTATCGGCGAGAAGATCATGCCGTTCCTGCCGTTCATGAACGCCAATAACTTTCTCGGTTCCGGCGGTAGCGTCGACTTCCACTGGGGACCCTGGGGCAGCCTGATCTACTTCGCCCTCTTCGTGCTCGTCGTCTTCGGTCTCAGCATCCTCGTCGTGAACCGACGAGATGCATAGGCGCGAAGATCACGCGGGCTGATTCTGCTTACGCCAGCGAGCGTTCAGGAAACCCAATGCCGCGATCACGAGGAACAACACTGTGGTCGAGATCAACTGTGCACGGGCATCGGCGTCGAAGAGCATGAGGACGACGAAGACGCCGAGCATCGCGAGTGTCGCGTAGCTCAGGTACGGGAACAGCCACATACGAACTGTCAGCTTGCCCGACGCTTCGAGTTGTTTACGCAGTCGCAGATGCGAGACGACGATGAAGATCCAGATGACCAGCAGCGCAGCGCCGACTGCGTTGAGCAGGATGCCGAGCAGGTCGTCGGGGAGCAGCCAGTTGAGCAGGACGCTGACGAAGCCGAAGAACACCGACAGCAGAACGGCATTGGTCGGAACTCCGGTGCTCGACAGTTTCGCCATGAAAGCGGGTCCGTCGCCGCGGCGCGACAGTGAGAACGCCATCCGTGAGGTGCCGTAGATGTTGGCGTTGAACGCGGAAAGCAAGGCCACCACGACGACGAGTTCCATGAACCCGGCAACGCCCGGAATGTTCGCCTTGTTCAAGACGGCCACGAACGGTCCGCTCTCGAGTTCGGGATCGTTCCAGGGCAGCACCAGAACCATGATCGAGATGGCGCCGATGTAGAAGACACTGATGCGCCACACGACGCTTCGGACAGCGACGGCGATGGAGCGTTCCGGATTCTCGGATTCAGCGGCGGCGATCGTGACGATCTCGATCCCACCGAAAGCGAACGCCACGACGAGAAGCCCTGCGGCGATGCCGGACAACCCATTGGGCATGAAGCCGCCCTGCCCGAACAGATTGCTCGTACCGACCGGATCGGTATCGGGGAGGATGCCGAACACCAGCAGGACGCCGATGACGAGGAAGGCGATGATGACGGTGACTTTGATTGCGGCGAACCAGAACTCGAACTCGCCGAAATTGCTGACCTTCGCCAGGTTCACCACGGCGAAGAACACCACGAAGACCAGGGCGACGACCCATTGCGGGATCGACGGCACCCAGTCGTTCACGATCGCCGAGGCCCCGGTGATCTCGGCGCCCAGCACCATGATCAGCATGAACCAGTAGAGCCAGCCCATCACGAAGCCGGCCCACTCGCCGATCCCCAGGCGCGCGTAGTGCGAGAAGGAACCGCTGGCCGGAATCGCTGCGCCCATTTCGCCGAGCATGCGCATCACGAACACCACGACGGCGCCCGCAAGGATGTAGGAGATAAGGACGGCCGGGCCGGCCTTGGCGATACCGACGCCGGTTCCGAGGAACAGGCCGGCGCCGATGGCCGAGCCCAGGCCCATCATCGTCAGATGTCGGACCTTGAGACCGTGGCCGAGAGCAGTGGTTGTTCCGTCGGAGACGTCGGTGCTGCTCATCAGTCGTTGGCGTGCAAAGCAGCGTTCAGTTCGACGCCGGTGCCCTTCCACGGCACGACCTCGACGGCACCAGAGACCGAGTTACGACGGAAGAGAAGGTTCGACTTGCCGCTGAGTTCCTTGGCCTTGACGACGGTGCCGTCCGGGCCGGTGACCTTGGTGCCCGCGGTGACGTAGAGGCCCGCTTCGAGGACGCAGTCGTCGCCGAGTGAAATGCCGAGGCCGGCGTTGGCGCCGAGGAGGCAGCGCTTGCCGAGGGAGATGGTTTCCTTGCCGCCGCCGGAGAGGGTGCCCATGATCGAGGCGCCGCCGCCCACATCGGATCCGTCGTCGACGACGACGCCCGCGGAGATGCGGCCTTCGACCATCGAGTTGCCGAGGGTGCCGGCGTTGAAGTTGACGAAGCCTTCGTGCATGACGGTTGTTCCGCTGGCGAGGTGTGCACCGAGACGGACTCGGTCCGCGTCACCGATGCGAACTCCGGACGGCACGACGTAGTCGACCATGCGCGGGAACTTGTCGACGCTGAACACGGTGACGACTCCGCGGATGCGCAGACGCGAGCGAACCTGCTCGAAGCCTTCGACGGCGCACGGACCGAAGTTGGTCCACACGACGTTGCTGAGCAGGCCGAACTGACCGTCGAGGTTAACGCCGTGGGGCGCGACGAGGCGGTGCGAGAGCAGATGGAGGCGCAGGTAGACGTCATGTGCGTCGACGGGCGCCTTGGAGAGATCGGCGATGGTGGTGCGGACGACGACCTGCGAGACCTCGCGAGCGTCGTCGGTG
Organism: Rhodococcus sp. IC4_135; assembly: GCF_011602025.1. Taxonomy (NCBI): domain Bacteria; kingdom Bacillati; phylum Actinomycetota; class Actinomycetes; order Mycobacteriales; family Nocardiaceae; genus Rhodococcus; species Rhodococcus sp. IC4_135. Next base: position 49,517 of record NZ_JAAOLG010000030.1, on the reverse strand, counting down.
CCTGCCAGCAGTGCAAGATCGGAAGGAATGTCTGTTCCCTCGACGTTCTCGGTACCGGTCTTGTCGAATGTTCCCAGCTCCGGTGCCGGGAACCAGGTGTCGAGGACGGTTCCGTCCGCGGTCACGTTGGCGATACCTACTGCTGTTGCTCCCTGTGCGCTCACGGGACTAGAGATTACTGGGTGGTGGGTGCACCGGCCTAGGCTGGTGTGTGTGAGCATCCTCGATCTTGCTTCGGACCCCATCGACTTGACGGCCGCCCTGGTCGACATCCCCAGCGTCTCGCACGACGAATCCGTCATCGCGCAGGCCGTCGAGGATGCGCTGCGTGAGCAGACTTCGGGCTTCGAGATCATCCGAAACGGCAACGCCGTGTTGGCGCGTACGTCGCGTGGGCTGCCGAGCCGCGTCATGCTCGCCGGACATCTGGACACGGTGCCGATCGCCGACAACGTTCCTTCGCGACGCGACGGCGACATCCTGCACGGCTGCGGGACCGTGGACATGAAGTCAGGCGATGCGGTGTTCCTGCACCTGGCGGCCACCATCGAGAACTTGGCTCACGATCTGACTCTCGTCTTCTACGACTGCGAAGAGATCGCCGCGACGTTCAACGGCCTCGGTCGGATCGAACGCGAGATCCCGGAATGGCTCACCGCCGACGTCGCAATTCTCGGTGAGCCGACGGCCGGTTTCATCGAGGCCGGGTGCCAGGGCACGATGCGGGTTCGGTTGACGGCTTCGGGAACACGCGCTCATTCGGCCAGGTCCTGGCTGGGGGACAACGCCATTCACAAGTTCGGCGGAGCGTTGGAGCGGTTGTCGGCGTACCAGCCGCGTTCGGTCGACATCGACGGTTGTGGTTACCGCGAGGGTTTGTCGGCGGTGCGGATATCCGGCGGTGTCGCCGGAAACGTTGTCCCGGACGAAGCCGAGATGGACGTCAACTTCCGATTCGCGCCCGATCGCAACGAGGCGCAAGCCGAGGCGCACGTGCGCGAAGTGTTCGACGGCCTGGGCCTCGGATTCGAGGTCACCGACTCCTCGCCCGGCGCACTCCCCGGTTTGGCGAACCCGTCTGCTGCCGCCTTGATCGAGGCGGCAGGTGGTCAGTTCCGCGCGAAGTACGGGTGGACCGATGTGTCCAGATTCTCGGCACTCGGCATTCCCGCGGTGAACTACGGACCAGGGGATCCGAACCTCGCGCACAAGCGCGACGAGCATGTTCCGGTGCAACAGATCACCGACGTCGCGGCCGTGCTGAGGAAATATCTGTCGGCCTGACCGTTAGCCTTGCCGCATGGCACCAGAGAAGAATTCGGCTTCGAAGAAGCAGAGCTCGTCGATCAAGCACCGCGGGCCCGTACAGCTTCGCCGCAAGCGCAAGGACGAGAAGACCACGACCGATCAGCGCTTGCTCGACAAGCGCGGACCCACGGACTGGGTCCACACCGATCCGTGGCGTGTGTTGCGTATCCAGAGCGAATTCATCGAAGGTTTCGGCGCGCTCGCCGAGGTTCCGCGTGCGGTGACGGTGTTCGGTTCGGCACGCACCACGGTCGATCATCCCGAGTACCAATCCGGCCGTGAGCTGGGAACCGCGTTGGCCGAAGCCGGGTACGCCGTCATCACCGGCGGTGGACCAGGAGTCATGGAGGCTGCCAACCGCGGTTGCAGCGAGGCCGGTGGATACTCGATCGGCCTCGGCATCGAGCTGCCGTTCGAGCAGGGACTCAACGAGTGGGTGGATCTCGGAATCAACTTCCGTTACTTCTTCGCACGCAAGACGATGTTCGTGAAGTACTCCCAGGCATTCATCTGCCTGCCGGGCGGCTTCGGCACACTCGACGAGCTGTTCGAGGCACTGACTCTGGTGCAGACCCACAAGGTCACGCGCTTCCCGATCGTCCTGTTCGGTACCGAGTACTGGTCCGGACTCGTCGACTGGATTCGCGGCACCCTCGAGCGTGACGGCAAGATTTCCGAAGGCGACGTGAACTTGCTGCACGTCACCGACAGCGTGGAAGAAGCAGTACGAATCGTCCTCAACGCCGACAAGGGCGTCGACGAGGCCGCAGATCTGGGGAAAGAAGAAGAATGGTGACCGATTCCGACAAGAAGTACTCGATCTGCGTCTACTGCGCGTCAGGTCCGGTGGACGAATCGTTCCTGGCGTTGGCGTCGGAGGTGGGCACCGCGATCGGTCGACGCGGATGGCAGTTGGTCTCGGGCGGCGGCAATGTCTCGATGATGGGCGCTGTCGCCGAGTCCGCTCGCGCGGCGGGCGCTTGGACCGTCGGCGTCATTCCGAAGGCCTTGGTACACAAGGAAGTTGCCGACGTCGATGCCGACGAGCTGATCGTCACTGACACCATGCGCGAGCGCAAGAAGCTGATGGAAGATCACGCCGACGCGTTCATCACGCTGCCCGGCGGGATCGGGACGCTGGAGGAGCTGTTCGAGACGTGGACCGCGGGTTACCTGGGGATGCACGAGAAGCCGGTGGTGATGCTCGATCCCGTCGGACACTTCACCGGCCTGCTCGAGTGGTTGAACAAGCTCGACGGGACCGGCTTCGTCGGGCGTCAGGCGCTGGACACCCTGCTGGTGAGAACGGATGTGGAGGCCGCGCTCGACGCGTGCGTGAAAGGCTGACCTGGGGCATGGCGGGCTTTATTACCGTGCAGTAAGGTGGCCGCAGACTGGGCGGCCGAATGGGCGCCGGATACGTGTTAGGGGAGCCATGAGTTCGGAAGCCCGTTCGACCGTCGGCCTGCTGGATCTGGCGGCAAAACTGCCGTCGATGATCACCGAGGTGCCGATCCTGGCGCGGGGGGCCGCCGGGCTCACACGCAAGCCTTCGGCCAAGGAATCGATCGGGTTGATCTTCCAGAAGGCCGCGCACGCGCACCCGTCGCGCCCGTTCATCCGGTTCGAGGGCCACGCGACCAGTTACGCGGAGGCCAACGAACTGGTCAATCGCTACGCGGATGTTCTTCGTGGCCGAGGCGTCGACCGCGGAGACGTCGTCGGCGTTCTGGCAAAGAACACTCCTGAAGCCCTGTTGGTTGCACTCGCTGCCGTCAAGCTCGGTGCCGCGGCAGGAATGCTGAACTACAACCAGCGCGACGACGTTCTGGCACACAGCCTTACGCTGCTCGACGCTCGCGTCCTGGTGGTCGCCGACGAGTGCGAGGAAGCCCTCGAATCGTTGCCCGCCGGATTTACCGGGCCCGATCAACTTCTTGTCAGCGAACTCTCCGATCTGGCGAAGACGGCTGATCCGGCCAACCCGGCGGTCACCGCCGAGGTGCTGGCGGAGGAGAAGGCGTTCTACATCTTCACCTCGGGCACCACCGGAATGCCCAAGGCGAGCTTGATGACTCACTTCCGCTGGTTGAAGTCGATGTCCGGTCTCGGGTTGATGGGCGTGCGCTTGCGGGGCTCGGACACTCTGTACTGCTGCCTGCCGCTCTATCACAACAACGCGTTGACGGTATCGCTGTCGTCGGTGCTCGCGTCCGGTGCGACCATCGCGATCGGACGTCAGTTCTCCGCCTCGCGGTTCTGGGACGACATCGCACTCAACAAGGCGACCGCATTCACCTACATCGGTGAACTGTGCCGCTATCTGCTCAACCAGCCGGCCAAGCCGACCGACAGCGACAACGCAGTTCGGCTGATGGTGGGTAACGGTCTGCGCCCGGAGATCTGGGCCGAGTTCACTGCGCGGTTCGGCATTCCCCGCGTCGCCGAGTTCTACGGTGCGAGCGAATGCAACATCGCGTTCGTCAACGCACTCAACGTGGACAAGACAGCAGGTATCTGCCCGTTGCCGCACGCCGTGGTGGAGTTCGACGAGAACACCGGAAAAGCGTTGCGGGGAGCCGATGGTCGACTGCGCAAGGTTTCCACGGGTCAGGTCGGGCTCCTACTGTCCAAAGTCACCGACCGAGCACCTTTCGACGGCTACACCGACGAAGCGGCGAGCAACAGCAAGCTGGTACGTGGCGGATTCAAGGACGACGACACCTGGTTCGACACCGGAGACCTGGTGCGCAAGCAGGGATGGGGCCACGTCGCCTTCGTCGACCGCCTCGGTGACACCTTCCGGTGGAAGGGTGAGAACGTAGCCACCACGGAGGTCGAGGGCGCGCTGAGTTCGCACCCGGCCGTCGAGGAAGCAGTTGTCTACGGCGTCGAGATTCCGGGCACCGACGGTCGCGCGGGCATGGCAGCGGTCAAGCTGCGGGACGGCGGGAGTTTCGAGGGCACCGAAGTCGCGGCTCACCTCTACGGCAAGCTCCCCAACTACGCGGTCCCGCTGTTCATCCGCATCGTCGACTCACTCGAACACACCAGCACTTTCAAGTCGCGCAAGGTGGAATTGCGCAACGAAGGTTACGACGTCGGCGCCGACACTCTGCACGTTCTCGAAGGCCGCGAGGGTGGTTATGTGGACTCGTACGACGAATACGTCGGAAAGGTCGCGGCAGGCTCGGTACCCAAGGGCTAGACCGAGTTCCGTCATGCCAGTATGAGTGGCATGTCTTCACTCTCCGGTTCGACCGCGCAGCCAGGCCCGGCGCCCACCCTGTGTGGGCGTCCGGTCGCGGTCGACCGTGCATTGGTGATGGCGATCGTCAACCGCACTCCCGATTCCTTCTACGACCAGGGCGCGACGTTCTCGGACTCGGCAGCGATGGCTGCCGTCGATCGGGCCGTCGACGAAGGCGCCGATCTGGTGGACATCGGGGGAGTGAAAGCCGGGCCCGGTGACCTCGTCGACGCCGACGAAGAGGTCAGGCGAGTCGTTCCGTTCGTCGCCGCGATCAGAGCCAAGTACCCCGAGTTGATCATCAGCGTCGACACCTGGCGAAGTGGCGTCGCACGGCTGGCACGCGACGAAGGTGCCGACCTGATCAACGACACGTGGGCTGGTGCGGATCCCGAACTCGTCGTGGTCGCCGCCGAGACGGGTGCCGGAATCGTCTGCTCGCACACCGGCGGCGCAGTTCCGCGCACGCGCCCCCACCGTGTCCGCTACGACGACGTCGTCGCAGATGTGGTCACCGAGGTGGTGTCGGCAGCAGAACGCGCCTTGGCGCTCGGAGTTCCGCGCGATGCGATTCTGATCGATCCCACCCACGATTTCGGTAAGAACACCTTCCACGGGCTCGAGTTGTTGCGGAAAGTGGACGTTCTTGTAAACACCGGGTGGCCAGTGCTGATGGCGCTGAGTAATAAGGACTTCATCGGGGAGACTCTTGGTGTGGAGCTTTCCGAGAGGTTGGAGGGAACATTGGCAGCGACAGCAATGGCCGCGGCGGGCGGCGCCCGGGTGTTCCGTGTTCACGAGGTGGCGTCCACCCGTCGAGTAGTCGACATGGTGGCCGCGATCCAGGGACGCCGCGCCCCGGTACGTACGGTTCGAGGTCTGGCATGAGTATCACCGGTGCGGGCCCGACCCGCGTATGGGCAGAAGCCAACAGTTGGGACCATCCGAGTTGGACGGTCGCCGAACTCGAACGGGCGAAGGGCGGCCGAACCGTCTCGGTGGTGTTGCCCGCGCTCAACGAAGAAGACACCGTTGCTGCGGTGGTCGACACCATTCATCCCTTGCTCGGGGGCTTGGTCGACGAATTGATCGTTCTCGATTCCGGTTCCACCGACCGTACTGCCGAGCGTGCGCGCGCGGCCGGAGCGACGGTGATCAGTCGTGAGAGCGCAGTTCCGTCCATCCCGCCGACCGCAGGCAAAGGTGAGGTGCTCTGGCGTTCGGTCGCCGCAACGACGGGCGATCTGATCGCATTCGTCGATTCCGACCTCATCAATCCCGATCCGGCGTTCGTGCCCAAACTGCTGGGCCCGTTGCTCACGGTGGACGGCATCCATCTGGTGAAGGGTTACTACCGCCGCCCGCTGCGCGTGAGCGGCACGGAAGACGCCAATGGCGGCGGACGAGTCACGGAATTGGTTGCGCGGCCCATGTTGGCTGCGCTGCGGCCCGAACTCACGTCCGTACTGCAACCACTCGGCGGTGAATACGCCGGCACCCGTGAGTTGCTCTCGGCTGTCCCGTTCGCCCCCGGCTACGGCGTCGAGATCGGCTTGCTGCTCGACACGTACGACACGTTGGGACTGGCGGCGATCGGTCAGGTCAATCTCGGTGTGCGCAAGCATCGCAACCGGCCGCTCGCCGATCTCGGCGTGATGAGTCGGCAGATCATCGGAACGATGCTCAGGCGGTGCGGGATCGAGGATTCGGGCGCGGGGTTGACCCAATTCCTGGTCGACGGTGATTCTTTCGTGCCCGAGACCACGGAGGTATCGCTGCTCGATCGACCCCCGATGAATTCGATAGTGCGCACCGCGGGGGTCTGACCGCTCACACTCGGGTATGGGAGTATCGGTCCATGATGACGATCCTCCTGTACCTGATTGTCATGGCACTGGTCGGCGCGATGATCTTCCTCGCCGCCAGTGCTGTGTTCGGGCGCTCGGAAGAGCTGCCGCCGCTGCCTCCTGGCACGACGGCGACCGTACTCCCGGCAGAGGATGTCACCGGTGCGGATGTCGACGCTCTGCGTTTTCAGCAGGTGCTGCGCGGCTACAAGGCGAGTGAAGTGGATTGGGCCTTGCATCGCCTCGGGTTGGAAATCGATTCTCTGCGTGCACAACTGGGCCGTGACGAGCGGTCTGAGGTCCTGGTGAAGGCGGATGCTCCGGCCAAGGCCGAAGCATCGCAGGAGGCACCTGCGACCGAATCCGAATCGAAGGATTCCCAGGGCTGATGACAGACGGACTGGTTCGGTGCGGCTGGGTGGTCGAGACGCCCGGTGACACGCTGTACCGCGACTATCACGACGAGGAGTGGGGGCGTCCGCTGCACGGGCGCGACGAACTGTTCGAGCGGCTCGCCCTCGAAGCATTCCAATCAGGACTGTCGTGGATCACGATTCTGCGTAAACGCGAGGCGTTCCGCGAAGCCTTCGACGGGTTCGATCCGGACAAGGTCGCAGCGTACGGAGTTGCGGACGTGGAGAGACTGCTCTCCGATGCCGCGATCGTCCGCAATCGCGCGAAGATCGAGGCGACGATTTCCAACGCCCGAGTGCTCGTGAATTCACCCGATCTGGACCTCGATTCGTTACTCTGGTCGTTCTCGCCGCCTCGACGCACCAGAAGACTGACATCAATTGCAGAGGTTCCGGCGGTCACTCCCGAGTCGACTGCCATGGCCAAGGAACTCAAGCGGCGCGGGTTCAAGTTTGTGGGTCCTACCACTGCTTATGCGCTCATGCAGGCTACCGGAATGGTCGATGATCACGTGGCTGATTGCTGGGTTCCGGCGCAGGTGTGACGGTCGACTGAACACCCCTAAATGTGACTCAGATTCCCGGTTCCCGCATCCATAGGGAACAATGGAGGGTACGAGCCTCGCTGATTGTTGGCGGGGCGCACCGTTAGTCGAGGCGCAGAGCAATGCAGCGCAGATCTGGAGGGAGCAGAGGATGGCGGCCATGAAGCCCCGGACCGGGGACGGTCCCCTCGAAGCAACCAAAGAGGGACGAGGAATCGTCATGCGGGTTCCACTCGAGGGTGGCGGACGCCTCGTCGTCGAGCTGACCCCGGATGAAGCTGCAGCGCTCGGTGTGGAACTCACGAACGTCACCAGCTAGTCGGGTCCAGGTTGTAGCAGTACGAACAACAGCACGTGATTGCACGCAGGCTCCGTATCCGATTCGGTACGGGGCCTGAAGTGTGTGCGCACCACCGGTAGCCGAAAGGACGGATCAATGCTTGCCACCGTGATCGATCTCCTGTCCTGCCCGCAGTGTGCTGCCGAGTTGGAATTGGTGGACGGCGCCGTCGAGTGCGACCGCGGACATCGATTCGACGTCGCTCGCCAGGGCTACGTGAGCCTGATCAGTGGCGGTGCCACGAAGTTCACCGGCGACAGTGCCGAGATGATCGCCGCGCGTGCACGGTTGCTCGGCGCCGGCCACTTCGGTCCGCTGATGGATGCCGTCTCGCGGGCCTGCGTGACGACGGCAGGGTCGGAACCGGCGCGGATTGTCGAAATCGGTGCAGGCACAGGACAATACCTCGCACACGTCGTGGATTCGCTTGCCGATTCTCGGGCGATAGCCTTGGACGTGTCCAAATTTGCGGCACGGCGAGCAGCGAAGGTCCACGAAAGGATCGGCTCGATCGTCGCGGACGTCTGGCAACCACTGCCGATTCGGGACGGAGCGCTCTCTCACGTGCTCTGTGTGTTCGCACCACGCAACGGTCCGCAGTCCCATCGAGTTCTCGCCGATGACGGCGTCCTGGTGGTCTTGACGCCCACCGACAGGCATCTGCGTGAACTGATCGACATTCTCGCAATGGTCAAGGTCGACGATCGCAAGGTGGAACGTCTCGAATCGTCGATGGCCGGCTATTTCGAGCGCGTGAGTAGCGACGAGGTCGAGTTCACGATGTCGCTCTCGCACCAGGATGTTCTCGACCTGGTGGGGATGGGACCGTCGGCGAGACACCTGACGCCCGCCGATCTGGCTGCCGCCGTCGCGAAACTGCCGCAGCCGAGCACCGTCACCGCATCTGCGACGGTCTCGACCTATCGCAAGATCTGATGCGGATCAGCGTCTCGTGACGGCGTCCGCGTAGACCTCGAGCGTCTGCTTGGCTATTTCGGCCCAGGAGAACTCGTCGATCGCACGGATTCTGCCTGCACGACCCATCGCGTCTGCGCCTTCTCGGTCGGCGACAACGGCATTGACGGTGGCCGCGAGTGACTCCTCGAATGCGTTCGGCTCGTAGGCGTTGTAGTGCACGAGTCGTCCGGTCACGCCGTCGGCGACCACCTCGGGGATGCCGCCGACATCGGAAGCGACCACGGCGGTCTCGCACGCCATGGCTTCGAGATTGACGATCCCGAGGGGCTCGTAGACCGAAGGGCAGACGAATACCGTTGCTGCCGAGAGTATTTCCCTGATCTGCTCCGTGGGTAGCATTTCGCGCACCCAGAAGACATTGCCCCGGTGCCTGGCGAGTTCGGCCACCGCCTTCTCGGTCTCGGCGGCGATCTCCGGTGTATCGGGCGCACCGGCGCACAGCACGAGTTGAATCTCCGGATCGAAGTGGTGTGCTGCTGCGACGAGGTGCCCGACGCCCTTTTGTCTCGTGATCCGTCCGACAAAGGCCACCACGGGTTTCGTCGGGTCGACGCCGATCGACGCGAGTGCGGACTGCGCTCCCGGTGCCGCTCCACCGGGATGCCAAACCTCGGTGTCGATTCCGTTGCGTACGACGTGCACGCGACTCGGATCGACAGCGGGGTACGCGTCGAGGACGTCGAGTCGCATACCGGAACTGACGGCGATGATCGCGTCTGCGTGCTCGACGGCGTTGCGTTCGGACCACGACGAGATCCGATAGCCACCACCTAGCTGTTCGGCCTTCCACGGGCGTCTGGGCTCGAGTGAGTGGGCAGTGAGGATGTGCGGTACGTCGTAGAGCGCCGAGGCGAGATGCCCGGCCAGTCCGGTGTACCAGGTGTGGGAGTGGACGATGTCGACGCCGGCTGCGGCATCCGCCATCCGCAGCTCGGTGGAGAGCGTCGTCAAGGCGGGGTTGGATCCGGCGAGAGCGGGGTCGGGTGAGTGGACGATCGCGCCTTCGCGCGGGGCGCCCATGCAGTGCACGTCGACCTCGCACAACCGCTTCATCTGAGCGACAAGCTCGGTTACGTGTACTCCTGCGCCGCCGTAGATCTCCGGCGGGTATTCCTTGGTCATCATCGCGACTCGCACGCGCTAAACCTAACCGCCCGTGGTCGATCCGGCTACCGATCGAACGTAACCCCGTCCGCCTGGAGGGGACACGATCGGACCTCTCGGACTGCTTCGCTAGCGGGAGTTCACCAGTGCGGATAGGTTAGCGGTGTGAGAAGCCAGCCGCATGTGCTTGGAATCGTGCTCGCCGGGGGCGAGGGCAAACGCTTGTATCCGCTGACCGCGGACAGAGCGAAGCCCGCAGTGCCCTTCGGAGGTGCATATCGACTTATCGACTTCGTGTTGAGCAACCTTGTCAACGCGGGATATCTGCGTATTTGTGTGTTGACGCAATACAAGTCACATTCACTCGACCGCCACATTTCGCAGACGTGGCGATTGTCCGGGTTCGCGGGTGAGTACATCACTCCGGTCCCGGCCCAGCAGCGGCTCGGGCCGCGCTGGTACACCGGCAGCGCCGACGCAATCCTGCAGTCGCTCAATCTCGTTTACGACGAGGACCCCGAGTACATCGTGGTTTTCGGTGCCGACCACGTGTACCGGATGGATCCGGAACAGATGGTGCAGCACCACATCGAATCCGGGGCAGGGGTGACGGTCGCCGGTATTCGTGTACCGCGAAGCGAGGCTTTTGCTTTCGGCTGCATCGACAGCGACGAGTCCGGACGCATCACCCAGTTCCTCGAGAAGCCCGCCCATCCTCCCGGGACACCGGACGACCCCAATTCGACGTTCGCGTCCATGGGTAACTATGTGTTCACCACCAAGGTGCTCGTGGACGCCATCCGCGCCGATTCGGAGAACTCCGATTCCGATCACGACATGGGCGGCGACATCATTCCCGCCTTGGTCGCTGCGGGTGAGGCGTCGGTCTACGACTTCAAGGACAACGTCGTTCCCGGTGCCACCGATCGCGACCGTGGTTACTGGCGTGACGTCGGTACCCTCGACGCCTTCTACGACGCTCACATGGACCTCGTGTCGGTGCACCCGATCTTCAACCTCTACAACCGCCGCTGGCCCATCCGCGGCGCCACCGAGAATCTCGCGCCCGCCAAGTTCGTGAAGGGCGGACTCGCACAGGAATCGGTGGTCGGTGCGGGGTCGATCCTCTCTGCCGCGACCGTGCGCAATTCGGTGCTCAGTTCCAACGTCATGATCGAAGACGGCGCGACGGTCGAGGGCAGTGTGCTGATGCCGGGTGTGCGCATCGGCAAGGGCGCCGTCGTGCGGCGCGCCATCCTCGACAAGAACGTCGTCGTCGGTGACGGCGAAATCATCGGTGTCGACCTTGAACGTGACCGCGAACGATTCGCCGTCAGTCAGGGCGGCGTCGTCGCCATCGGTAAGGGCGTCTGGATCTAGAGCTTGCTCGCGCAGAGGAGGCCGTCGCCGAGGGGGAGCAGGACTCGAATGAGTCGCTCGTCCTCGGTTACGGCCTTTGCCGCTTCTCGGACCGCGACAGTTGTCGCGTCGCGGGCGGAGCTGTCGGCAACGCGGCCGTCGGCGAGGGCGTTGTGCAGAACGATGACACCGCCGGAGCGCAGCAACCGGACACCTTCGCGGACGTAATGCGGGTGGTCGATTGCGGCGCAGTCGACGAAGACCAGGTCGTAGCCACCGTCGGCGAGACGGGGAAGGACGTCGAGAGCCCGTCCGTTGATCAGGCGAGTGCGTGCCGGAGCGATGCCGCTTTCGCGAAAGGTCAGCTTGGCTGCCCGCTGATGTTCGGGTTCGCTGTCGATCGTGGTCAGAACGCCGTCGTCACGCATTCCGTGCAGAAGCCACAGGCTGCTCACGCCGGCTCCGGTACCCACCTCGACGGCTGTCTTCGCGTCGAGCATTCTCGCGAACATGGCGAGAGTCGCGCCGACGGCAGGCGTCACCGGATGGGCTCCGAGATCCAGCGCTCGATCTCGCGCCGCGGTCAAAATCTCGTCCTCGGAAACTACGTCCTCGACGTGGCGGAGTATCTGTTCGGCGTGGGTCACGCTCATGAGGTTATCGGGCGGTTCGGATTGTCGCTGCAAGGCGCGCAGTCACCAGGATTCTCAGGAATCCCTCAGGCTCCTCATATGGCGTGCACACCGCGATGAGAAAAGGTGTATACATCGCCGGATCGAAGATCGCACGGCGGTATCGATTTCTACCAAGTTGGTCTTTCGCAGCTCGGTGATCGGGAACAAATCACAGCATCGGCTGGTTCTCCCGAATATCGCGCATCACGTGATTCGGACAACGCGGTGATCGAACTACGCGATCCCGAGCAGGAGGATCAACTTATTTACCAGGTCAACGACGAGCCTCGCCCTCGAGAGTCGGAAGTTTTGACGACGGAATCGGCTGTGGATTCCGAATTGATCGGCACAGCTGTGTTCGATGCAACTGGTGAGAAGTCCTCCATGCCGTCTTGGGACGAACTCGTGCGTCAGCACGGTGACCGGGTGTACCGCCTGGCTTACCGGTTGTCAGGCGATGCCCAGGACGCCGAGGACTTGACGCAGGACACCTTCATTCGGGTGTTCCGCTCGCTCTCCGATTATCAGCCCGGAACGTTCGAGGGCTGGCTGCACCGCATCACGACAAATCTGTTCCTCGATATGGTTCGCCGACGCAACCGCATCCGTATGGAAGCACTGCCCGAGGACTACGACCGCGTTCCATCACCCGGCCCGGACCCCGAGCAGATCTACCACGACGCGCGCCTCGACGCAGGTCTGCAGGCCGCGCTCGACTCACTCGCACCTGAATTTCGCGCTGCTGTCGTGCTCTGTGACATCGAAGGTCTGTCATACGAGGAAATCGGTGCCACACTGGGAGTGAAGCTCGGAACGGTTCGTAGCCGTATCCATCGTGGGCGACAGGCGATTCGTGATCATCTGGCAGCGCAGCGCGCAGCCGAATCCGAACTCGTCGGTTTCTGACGGTCGGGTTCGAGCTACAGAGCGGGACGTGGTCAATCACCTGGAGGGACGAATGACGGAGGCGCGGGCACATCGCCAGTTCGGTTCGACCGAACATCTGGCCAGCGAGGCAATCGCTGCCTACGTCGACGGAGAACTCCGAATGCAGGCCTACTTGCGGGCCTCGCATCACATCTCGATCTGCGCCGAGTGCGCTGCGGCCGTCGATGCTCAGCAGCAGGCACGTGGTGCACTGCGTCGAAGCGGCGAGATGACGATGCCGTTGTCCCTGGTGGGACTTCTCAGTCAGATTCCCTCGTGCAACAGTCCGAGTACCGGACCCAATTCGGAAAACGCCGACAGTTCCGTCGGTAATCAGCCTGCGGGCTTCTCCACCATCAGCAAGCGGTTGTCCCGTCGCTGGCGCAAATGACGCCGCGCGCCTGCTTCCCGGCGCGGATCAGTGATACTGGACGACGTGACTGACGGAAAAAGGGGGCACTCCGGAGTGAGCTCGGATTCTTCGGCAAACGGTTCGGTGGATCGACCGGCAGATGCGCCGGTACTCGACCCCCGCCCGGTGTACCGACCTCAGATCGATCCGGCCTCGCGCCAGGTGTTCGGTCGGCCGAGCGGAGTCGAGGGCTCGTTCACTCCGGTTGCCGCGCGATCGACCCCGTCTTCCGACGTCGTGATCGGGACTCCGGATCCGGTTCTGGCCGAAGCGTTCGGTCGACCCGCAGACGCAACCGAGTCGATCGGTCGCGATCCCGAGGCGTCGGCCGACAACACTCCCGAGGAAGAACCGCCGCGTGATCCGTGGCGCGATCCTGAATCCGCGGTCTCACTGGGAAATCCAGCAGCGTCCGAGGCGCCGGTGCAGTTGCCTCCCGCCCAGAAACTCGATGTGCGTGAGTTGTTGTTCGGTCGCAAGGTCGCCCCTTCGGCACTGGCAGCGCTTGCAGGCATGGCGCTGGTCATCGCGCTCGTCGGCGGCCTACTCGCCACGGTCATCACTGCCGATCGCAGTTCGCTAACCAGCTCACGTGTCACGCTCGTTCAATCCGGCGGCGGCGAACAGCCGGAGTCGCAGGTGGCGAAGGTCGCCGACGCGGTGCTGCCTTCCGTGGTGTCGATTCAGGTCGCCGTCGGTGACCAGGGAAGTACCGGATCCGGTGTTGTCATCTCGGGTGAGGGATACATCGTCACCAACAACCACGTGATCTCCTCGGCCGTACCGCCGACACAAGACGCGAAGATCCAGGTGATCTTCTCCGACGGAACCAAGACCGACGCCCAGATCGTCGGCCGAGACGTCAAGACAGACCTCGCGGTGCTCAAAGTCTCGGCCAACAATCTGACGGTCGCCCAGCTCGGAAAATCCGAAGACGTCCAGGTAGGCGACGACGTCGTCGCCGTCGGCTCACCGCTCGGGTTGAGCAAGACCGTCACTCGCGGAATCGTCAGTGCGTTGAACCGGCCGCTGCGGTTGTCGGGTGAAGGCACCGACACCAACGCCGTCATCGACGCCGTTCAGACCGACGCGGCGATCAACCACGGCAACTCCGGCGGTGCGCTCGTCGACGACGAAGCCCGCGTCATCGGCATCAACACCGCAATGCTCAGCGAGTCCGGTGGTTCGGTCGGGCTCGGCTTCGCGATTCCGATCGACACGGTCACCGAGGTGGCGCAGACCATCATCCGCGACGGCAAGGTTCATCATCCCGACATCGGCGTGAATGCCCGTACCGCGGTCAACGACGCGACCAGCGGCGCTGCCGTGGCCAACGTCCGCGATGGCAGCCCAGCGCAACGTGCGGGGATCGTCGAGGGTGACGTCATCGTCAAGGTCGGTGACCGCCCGGTCACCAGTGCCGACGAATTGGTGGTTGCCGTCAACGCGACGACTGTCGATCAGCCGGTCAACGTCCAGTTGATCCGCGACGGACGGCAGGTCGACATTTCGGTCACGCCGGTGTCCGACTGATCGGACCCTGCGATCTTCCTGTGAGGTTGATCCGGACATGCGCGCACCGAGCGAGCACACAGTAGGCTGACCCTGTGTTTGGCAACATCGGTTGGGGCGAGTTCATGATCCTCCTCGTAGCGGCTCTGGTCATCTTGGGACCTGAGCGGCTTCCTGGTGCGGTCTCCTGGGTCACGAAATCCCTGAGGCAGGTGCGCGAATATGCTTCGGGCGCTTCCAATCAGCTCAAGGAAGAACTGGGCACCGATTTCGAGGATCTGCGTAAACCACTCGCAGATCTGAACAAGCTGCGCGGGATGACGCCGCGCGCCGTGATCACCCAACACCTTCTCGACGGCGATGACTCCATCTTCACGGGCAACTTCGACAAGAAGCCGCAGAGCGGAGTGCAGGAGCCGAAGACGCTGTCGAAGGACAAGCCACTCACCGCGGGCGAACGTCCTCCTGTGGACTTCGACGCAACCTAGATTCGACATACGAAAGGGCGCCTGTCACCGATCGGTGACAGGCGCCCTTTCGTATGAGGGGGTTCTACAGGTTGCGAACCGTATTGATACCGAGCGACATCCCGGCCAGCCCACGCTGACGGACAGCCAACTTGTCGGCGATGTCCTTGAGTGCGATCGCTGCAGGTGAATCGGGAGCGCTGAGAACGATCGGCGTCCCGGCGTCGCCTGCCTCGCGGACGGACGGATCCAGCGGAATCTGTCCGAGAAGCGGAACCTTGGCTCCGACGGCCTTCGTGAGGCGATCGGAGACGGTCTGCCCGCCGCCTTCACCGAAGACGTCCATGCGGGTGCCGTCGGGAAGTTCGAGCCACGACATGTTCTCGACGACGCCGGCGACGCGCTGACGGGTCTGCAGGGCGATGGCGCCGGCGCGCTCGGCGACCTCGGCGGCAGCCTGCTGCGGTGTGGTGACGACGAGGATTTCCGCACTCGGGATGAGCTGA
Source organism: Rhodococcus sp. IC4_135 (assembly GCF_011602025.1). Classification (NCBI taxonomy): domain Bacteria; kingdom Bacillati; phylum Actinomycetota; class Actinomycetes; order Mycobacteriales; family Nocardiaceae; genus Rhodococcus; species Rhodococcus sp. IC4_135. The sequence continues at coordinate 33,875 of NZ_JAAOLG010000030.1, read as the reverse complement.
GCCACCGAGATGGCGATGTCACCGGTGCCGGGCGGCAGATCGAGCAGCAGCACGTCCAGATCGCCCCAGAACACGTCGGCGAGGAACTGCTGGAGCGCGCGGTGCAGCATGGGGCCGCGCCAGACGACGGGAGTGTTGCCCTGGGTGAACTGCGCGATGGAGATCATCTTCACGTCGTGTGCGACGGGCGGCATGATCATGCGCTCGACCTGAGTCGGCTTGGCGTCGGTACCGAGCATGCGGGGGATGGAGTGACCGTAGATATCCGCGTCGAGGACACCGACGGACAATCCGCGAGCTGCCATGGCTGCCGCGAGATTGACTGTCACACTGGACTTTCCGACGCCACCCTTGCCGGAGGCCACGGCGTAGACGCGGGTGAGTGAACCCGGCTGGGCGAACGGGATGACGGGCTCGGCGGAATCGCCGCGAAGCGACTTGCGGAGCTCGGTTCGCTGAGCGTCGTCCATGACGTCGAGTTCGACGCGGATCGCGCCGACACCGGCGACGTCGGCGACGGCCTTGGTGACGCGTTCGGTGATCTCGGTGCGCATCGGGCAACCGGCGGTCGTGAGATAGATGCCGATGTCGACGCTGTTGTCACTGGAGAGAGTGATCCCCTTGACCATCCCCAGTTCGGTGATGGGTTTGCGGATCTCTGGGTCCAGAACTCGCGCGAGCGCGGAGCGAACGTCGGACTCGGTCAGTACAGACATGACTCCATGGTAAGTCCAGGTAGGTCAGTGGATGCGCGGCAGGTCCGATGCGGCGGGCACGATGCCGGTGGAGTACCCGAGCGACCAGGCCAGAACGTTGGCGACGTAGGCGGCCGAGTTGTTGTAGCGGTGGATCGCGGAGGCAACCTGGGTGACGTCCTGCATGTCGAGTCCGCCGTCGCACAGGTACTTGCCGGTGGTCAGTGCGGAGTCGAAAAGGTTCTGGGGGTCGGCGATTCCGTCACCGTTGCCGTCGCCGGCGTACTGGTTCCAGGTGGACGGAATGAACTGCATGGGGCCGACGGCGCGGTCGTAGACGGTGTCGCCGTCGAGGGCGCCGCCGTCGGTGTCCATGATGACGGCCTGGCCGGGCAGGCTGCCGTTGAGCGGCAGGCCGATCACGGGCTTGTAGAGGTTGCCGTTCGCGTCGGCGTCCTTGCCGTCGTTCGCGTGGCCCGATTCGACGCGACCGATTCCGGCGAGGAGTGTCCAGTGCATGTTGCAGTTGGGCTTCTCGACGGCGAGGATTCGCTCGGCGTTCTGGTACGCGGCGACGCTCACGCTCGGGATTCCGAGTGCGCCCTCGGCCATGGAGGCGGGGAGCGGGGGAGTCGCCTGCACGGGAGCCAACGGTGCGGGCTCCGGCGCGGGGGCGGGTGCCGGTTCGGCGATTGCTTCGACGGCGGGCAGAATCTGGGCTTGCGGTTCCTGCGTGGCTTGCGCGGCAGTGTCCACCGTTTCTGCGGAGCTGGTGTTGAAGAACGGAACCTTGGGAGCGGCGCCGGCCGTGTTGGCTGCGGTGACGAGTCCGATAGGGATGAGTCCGGTGAGCGCGATGACCGAATTTCGACGGATGTGCGAATCTGTCTTCTTGCTGTGCCGACCCACTGTGTATGCCTCCTGAACCTCCGCGAGGAGGTTTTCCGTTCAACTGACGGAGTCGAGGCTACCTGATTTGTTGCGTTTCCGTTATTCAACCGTGATCTAGAAGGGCAGTTTGGGGCATATGCACTGTTCTTTCGTGATTTTTCGGTTACAGAGCGGGCATGCCGGGCAGGCCCGGGAAGAACGGAACGAATGCCGGCGCAGGCGCCGGGGCGGGCTCCGGCGCGGGAGCCGGGGCGGGTGCCGGAGCCGGCTCAGGCGCGGGCGCGGCGGGCGGCGAAGATTCCGCGGGGGCTGCGTCGGTGGTGACGGGTGCCGTGGCGGCCACTGCCATGCCCGGGACGGTGCACGGCAGAAGGATGCCGTCCTGCAAGGCGTCCAGTGCTGCGGGGTCCGGAAGGATCACACACATGTCGTCGGGCCAGCGCCATCCCTCAGCCGTCAGAATCGGCCAGACGAGACCCCGTGAGGTGAGGACGGGGAGCGGGATGATCGGACCGGGAGCTGCGTTCCGGGCGGCGTCGGGTCCCGGAGTGGGGCTGGTCGGCATGACTCCAGGTGGGATCAGTGCCTGGATTTCGGGTGAGAGCGCCGGCATGTCGGGCAGGCCGGGGAAGAGAGGAGTGGTGGTCGGGGTCGGCGTCGTCGACGCAGATTCCTTGTCACCGGCCGCCGGGTCGGTAGCGGCAGCAGCAGCGAGAACGGCCGAAGCTGCGGAGTCCGCCGAGGCGGCGGCGTTGATCGCCGAGCTGCCGGTGTTGATGCCGGAGGTGTACGGCAGCTGACCGGAAGGGATGACGCCGTTCTTGTAGGCCGTCGACCACATGATCACGTTCGCTGCGTAAGCGGCCGAGTTGTTGTATCGCAGAACAGCTTTGGTCTCCTGGGCGACGTCGCGCAGGTTGAGTCCGCCGCTGCAGAGGTACTTCGCTGCCGAGAGCGCCGCGTCGAAGACGTTGTTGGGGTCCTTGATTCCGTCCCCGTTACCGTCGCTGGCATATCCGGCCCAGGTGGCCGGAATGAACTGCATCGGCCCGACGGCGCGGTCGTGAGTGGGGTCGCCGTCGATCGCGCCCTTGTCCGTGTCTCGAATGACTTCGTTGCCCGCCAGACGGCCGTCGAGGACGGGGCCGAGGATCGGGGTGACCGTCGTTCCCACCGAGGTCGTCTTGCCGCCGTTGGCGTGACCGGATTCGATGCGTCCGATCCCGGCCAGGAGATGCCAGGGGATGCCGCAACCCGGCGCCTCGGTCATCATCACCAGTTCGGCGGAGCGGTACGCGTTCAGAACGATCTCGGGGATGCCCAGAGAGGTGAGGACGACGGCCGCGGCGTTGGGCGCTGCCGGAGCGCCGGCGACCGTATCGCTGGGTGGGGCCGATCGTTGCGTTCGGACGGTGCGGGGCGTCGGGAGGAAGTCGACAGAGTCCGGCTGCGCAGCGGAGGCGGAGCCTGCGAGGGCGATGGGGACCTGCGACCCACCGGACGGTGCGCTTCCGGCCGTGAGGGCCGCTGGACCTGTTACGACAAGCAGTCCCCCCACCAGTGTGGATGCTGCAATCATTCCGCGTACTCGCACGATTCCCCTTTGCTGGCGCTCCCGCTCCGGAGTACCCACCGTGATATCCATATTGCTGTGACTTACGTTACATATCGGTCACGGTGCGTGCAGCAAAACTCAGCGAACGCTCAGCTAGTTGTGACTTTGTTTCGCAGTATTCGAGTCACGGTGCTTCTTCTTCGGGGTCGGTTCGCCGTCGGCAGCAAGGATCGACTTGATCTCTTCGAGCTCGCGCCGCAGGTAGTCGCGGGTGGCGACCTCGCCGACGGCAATACGCAGAGCTGCGAGTTCACGGGCGAGGAATTCGGTATCCGCCTTGGTTTGCTCGGCGCGCGAGCGGTCCTCCTCGAGCGAGACCCGGTCGCGATTCTCCTGACGGTTCTGTGCCAGCAGGATCAGCGGCGCCGCGTAGGCGGCCTGGGTGGAGAAGGCCAGGTTCAGAAGAATGAACGGGTACGGGTCCCACTGCAGAGCCACCGCGAACACGTTGATCAGGATCCAGACGATCACGATGATCGTCTGGATCGCGAGATAACGCCCGGTACCGAGGAAGCGGGCGATGCGTTCACTGACGCGTCCGACAGCTTCGACGTCGAAATCGAGATTGAACCGGCGGCTTCCGCGAGGCGTTTCCAGTCGTTGCCGTGCGGTCGTGCTCGACGCCCGTTCGCTCATCGGAGTAGTTCCTCGTCGTCGGAGTAATCCTCGCGCCAGTCTTCCGGCAGGAGGTGATCGAGCACGTCGTCGACCGTGACGGCCCCGATCAGGTGATTCTCGTCGTCCACGACCGGCCCGCACACCAAGTTGTAGGTAGCGAAATATCGGGTGACCGACGCCAACGAGTCATCCGGAGCCAACCTGGGCATATCGGTGTCGAGTATTCCGCCGACCAGGCTCGCGGGAGGCTCGCGGAGAAGCTTCTGCAAGTGGACGCATCCGAGATACCGCCCGGTCGGAGTCGCGGTCGGCGGACGTACGACGAAGACCATGCTCGACAGCGCCGGGGTCACGTCGTAGTTGCGGGCGCGGGCAAGGGCCTCGGCGACGGTCGTCGAGGCCGTCAGTACTACCGGTTCGGGCGTCATCAGACCACCGGCAGTGTCCGGGGAGTGCTCGAGCAGGCGTCGAACAGGTTCGGAATCCTGAGGGTCCATCAACTGCAGCAGTGATTCGGCTTCGGTCTCGGGCAGCTCGCCCAACAGGTCGGCGGCGTCGTCGGGATCCATGGCCTCGAGTAGATCGGCGGCACGTTCGACTTCCAAGTGCATCAGCAGATCGGTCTGGTCGTCCGCCGGCAGTTCCTGGACGACGTCGGCAAGGCGTTCGTCGTCGAGGGCCACGGCCAGTTCGTGACGGCGCTTCTCCGGCAGTTCGCGCATGGCGTTGGCCACATCGGCGGGTCGCATGCCTTCGTACTGCAGAAGGAGGTGAGCGACGCCCTGACCGGGGAGTGAGAGATCGCTCTGCGTGAGGCCCGCGACGTGCTGCCAGTCGACGATGTGAATCGCCGCGCGTCGACCGAGGCGTCCACGATGGCCGCGAACCGCGACCTTCGAGACGACCCAGTCGCGGGTTCGAGTCGATTCGATCCCGAGGTCGACCACAATCGTGTCGACGCCGTGAAGCTCCTCGAGTTCCGGGTCGTCCACGCGCACATGCGAATCGAGTACCTGCGCCAGAGCGAGCACTTCGCCCGGGCGCTGGTTGAAACGCCGCAGACTGACGTTGCCCGTGGTGAGGGTGACCGCACTCGGTTCGATGGCCGTCACGCGGAGCATCGGAACGAAAATACGTTTGCGCGTGAACATTTCGATCACCAGACCGAGAACGCGGGGTTGCTGGCGTCCGATACGGACCGTGATGACGACGTCGCGCACACGACCGATCGATTCGCCGTCCGGGCCGAGTACAACCAGGCCGGCAAGCCTGGCTGCAAATACCTTGCCTGCTGCTGCCATGATTGCAAGGCTAATTCGTCCAGCGTCAAAATCTGCAACGGCGCCACCGAAAATCGAGAAGGGCAGTCCGCAATGACTTCACGCAACCGTTCCCGTCGATCGGTGTTGGCAGTTCCCGGCAGCAGTCGGAAGATGATCGACAAGGCGAAGGGATTGCCCGCCGACGAGATCTTTCTCGACCTCGAAGATGCGGTGGCGCCGTTGGCGAAGCAAGCGGCCAGGGAGTCGATCGGCGACGCGTTGGCCGAGGATGGGTGGGGCACACAGGTCAAGGTCGTCCGGGTCAACGACTGGACCACCGAATGGACGTATGCCGACGTCGTGGAGGTGGTCGGCCGCGCCGGAGCGCATCTGGACGCCATATTGCTGCCCAAGGTGCCCGACGCGAGCCACGTCCAGGCGCTCGATTTGTTGTTGACGCAGGTCGAGAAGGCCAACGGTCTCGAGGTCGGCAAGATCGGAATCGAACCGCAGATCGAGAACGCGATCGGATTGACCAACATCGACGCGATCGCCACCGCGAGCCCCCGCGTCGAGGCGCTCGTGTTCGGCCCGGCCGATTTCATGGCGAGTCTGAACATGCGAACTCTGGTCGTCGGCGAGCAACCGGACGGCTACGACCGCGGTGACGCGTATCACCACATTCTGATGACCATCTTGATGGCCGCGCGTGCGCATGGCGTCCAGGCGATCGACGGTCCGTACCTGCAGATCCGTGACGTCGACGCTTTCACTCGCTCGGCGGCGCGAACGGCAGCGCTCGGCTTCGACGGCAAGTGGGTTCTGCATCCCACGCAGATCGAGGCAGCCAACGAGGTGTTCAGTCCGCGCCAATCCGATTACGACCGTGCGGAACTCATCTTGGACGCGTACGCATTCCACACCTCGGCCGCCGGGGGAGGACGGGGCGCCGTCATGCTCGGCGACGAGATGATCGACGAGGCGAGTCGCAAAATGGCGCTGGTGATTTCGGCCAAGGGGCGTGCCGCGGGGATGACGCGTACGTCGGAATTCACCCCACCCGAACACGCCTGACGCTCGCATAGCCGAACGAATCAGGTCTGTAAAGGGCACAATAGGGGTAGATGTACTTGCGTCGTCCATGTGGATGACGTGCCCGAAAAGAGGAGCGCAGCCAGCCATGTCCAATCCGCTCGGTCAATCGTCGAATGGGTCGCGCCGTGGAGCGTTGCCGACACCGCCTTCGGGATGGCCCATCGGGTCGTACCCCACCTACGCCGAGGCGCAGCGCGCAGTCGACTACCTCTCCGACCAGGAATTCCCGGTTCAGGACGTCACGATCGTCGGCGTGAACCTGATGCAGGTCGAGCGAGTTCTCGGTCGGTTGACCTGGGCCAAGGTGATCGGCGGCGGCATCGTCTCCGGCGCCTGGCTCGGTGTCTTCTTCGGTCTGGTGCTCGGGATCGTCACCGGTGGTTTCCTCGCGCCGTTGATCGCGGGCATCGTGGGCGGCATCATCTTCGGCGTCATCTCGACGACCATTCCGTATGCCGCGACGCGTGGGCAGCGGGACTTCGCCTCGACGATGCAGTTGGTCGCCGGACGATACGACGTTCTGTGTGAGCCCAAGACGGCGGAGTCGGCGCGCGACCTACTTGCCAAGCTCGCCATCTGACATTCTTGCTCGGGCTGCCAATTCGTGTGATCTCGGTTACTTTGTGTACACGCGGGCGAGGTGACACTCACTTCCCCGTGACCGTTTGCCGGACAAGGAAATAGGTCCCTTCTCCGGCAGAAGTGCCGATGTGTGGTGCGTCGGCCAGCCGTAACGACTGCGCCGTCTCGCCGCCCGAGGAGGACGGCTGTGCAGAACAAGAGATTGCGGGCGGGGCAGAAGAAGAAATTGCGGGTGGGGCTGCTCGGCGCGGCGACATTGTTGTTGGCGCCCTTGCTCAGTGCGTGTGGATCGGACAACGAGGACGGGGTGGTGCTGTCCTTCTACACCGCCGCGGACGGCGCCGAGCAGTATGCAGAGGCCGCCGCCAACTGTTCGGCGGCGTCGAACGGCGCGTACCGGGTCGAGCAGAAAACTCTGCCCAAGGGTGCCGACGATCAGCGGCTTCAGTTGGCGCGGCGGCTGACCGGCAACGACAAGTCACTCGACCTGATGACGCTCGACGTGGTGTGGACCGCCGAATTCGCCGAAGCCGGTTGGGCATTGCCGCTTCCTGACGACGTGGCGGCCGAGGTGAGCAACGGGACTCTCGAGGGGCCGCTGGAGTCGGCGAAGTGGCAGGACCAGCTCTACGCGGCGCCATTGAACACCAACACCCAATTGCTCTGGTATCGCAAGGATTTGATGCCGGACGGGCAACCACCCCAAACCTGGGATCAGATGATCGACATCTCCGAAGGACTGGCCGCGGAGGGGCGCCCCAGCTGGATCGGTGTGCAGGGCAAGCAGTACGAAGGACTGATGGTCTGGTTCAACACCCTTCTCGCCAGTGCGGGAGGTTCGGTGGTCGGGCCGGACGGAACCACGGTGACAGTCGCCCACGGTGATGCTGCCCAGCAGGCGCTGACCGTCATGAAGCGTGTGGCTACCGCGAAGGGTGCGGACCCCTCGATCTCGCAGGGGGACGAAGCGTCGTCACGCCTGGGTATGGAGAGCGGCAAATCTGCCTTCCAAGTCAACTGGCCGTTCGTGCTGCCGGGCATCCTGGAGAACGCCGAAAAAGGCGATCTTCCCTACATCGACGACAAGGGAAACGTCACCAGCCAGAACACCGGAAATACGGTTCTCACGGTAAACGGTGAACGGAATTTCCTTGCCGCTCCTTATCCTTCGGTCATCGAGGGCAAACCGGCGGAAGTCACGATCGGTGGCTTCAACGTCGCGGTGGCAAAGACCAGTCAGCATCCGGATCTCGCTTTCGAGGCACTCACCTGCCTGCGTAACGAGGAGAATCAGCGCAACAATGCAGTCGCCGGTGGTGTCCCGCCGACACTCGAGAGCCTCTACGACGACCCGGCGTTCCAGGAGGCGTACCCGGCGTGGCGTGAGGTTCGCGACAGCCTGGACACCGCCTCGGTCCGCCCCGTTTCTCCTGCCTATCAGAGTATTTCGACGCTCATCACTGCCACGCTGAACCCTGTGGGAAACATCGATCCGGAATCGACCGTGAACGATCTTGCCGAGCAGGTACGCAAGGCAGTCAATTCCGAGGGGCTGATTCCGTGACGATCGACAGCGAAAATTCGGGAGCTGCACCAACAGTCGCGACGCCTTCGCCGGAGCCGAAGCACTCCGCGAAGTCGAAGATGTCGGACGGAAAGGCCGCCGAGCGTCGACTCGGCCTGTGGCTGGTGGCCCCGGCCGCGATTCTCATGATCGCGGTGACCGCATATCCGGTGGTCTACGCCGTCTGGCTGAGTTTGCAGCGCTACGACCTACGCTTCCCGGATCAACGAAAGTTCGTCTGGTTCGACAACTACGTGTCGGTGCTGACCGACGGATACTGGTGGCAAGCGTTCGCGGTGACGACGTCCATCACCGTCGTCTCAGTCGTCATCGAGTTCGTTCTCGGACTGACCATCGCGCTGGTGATGCACAGAACGATCGTGGGTAAAGGCCTCGTCCGCACCGTTGTGCTCATCCCGTACGGCATTGTCACCGTCGCCGCGGCCTACAGCTGGTACTACGCGTGGACGCCGGGCACCGGCTACCTCGCCAATCTCCTGCCCGACGGCAGTGCGCCGCTCACCGACCAGATCCCGTCGCTCGCGATCATCGTCCTTGCCGAGGTGTGGAAGACGACGCCGTTCATGGCGCTGCTCCTGCTCGCCGGTTTGGCGTTGGTTCCGGACGACCTCCTCAAGGCGGCTCAGGTGGACGGCGCCGGCGCGTGGACTCGTTTGGTACGCATCATCCTTCCGCTGATGAAACCCGCCATCCTCGTAGCACTGCTGTTCCGCACACTCGACGCGTTCCGCATCTTCGACAACATCTACGTGCTGACGAAGGGAGCGAACGACACCGGATCGGTGTCGATCCTGGGGTACGACAACCTGTTCAAGGCATTCAACCTGGGCATCGGATCGGCGATCAGTGTGCTGATCTTCGTGTGTGTGGCGTTGATCGCCTTCGTCTTCATCAAACTCTTCGGTGCCTCGGCTCCCGGATCCGATACGGAAGGACGCTGACATGACCGTGACTCCCAGACTCAAGATCAGCTGGTCCGTCGTCAACCTTCTGGTCTTGTTGTACGCGTTGGTTCCCGTCCTGTGGATTGCCAGCCTGTCCTTCAAGCCTGCCGGAACCATCAAGGACGGCAAGTTCATTCCGGAGAAGTGGACGCTGGACAACTACCGAGGAATCTTCGACACCAGCGCCTTCACCAGTGCCCTGATCAACTCCATCGGCATCGGACTCATCTCGACGGTCATCGCCGTGGTGATCGGGACCATGGCGGCGTACGCCATTGCACGCCTGGATTTTCCGGGCAAGAAACTGTTGGTGGGTGTCGCCCTGTTGATCGCGATGTTCCCGCAGATTTCGTTGGTGAGCCCGCTCTTCGACATCGAACGACGACTCGGACTCTTCGACACCTGGGCCGGGCTCATCCTGCCGTACATCACCTTTGCGTTGCCGTTGGCGATCTACACGCTCTCGGCGTTCTTCAAGGAGATTCCGTGGGAACTCGAGAAGGCGGCGCAGATGGACGGCGCGACGCCGGGTCAGGCGTTCCGGAAGGTGGTGGCTCCACTTGCCGCGCCCGGCATCGTCACTGCGGGCATCTTGGTTTTCATCTTCTGCTGGAACGATCTGTTGTTCGCGATCTCGTTGACGTCGACCGAACGCTCCATCACCGCCCCTGCTGCCATCGCGAACTTCACCGGCGCTTCACAATTCGAGGAGCCCACCGGGTCGATCGCCGCGGCCGCCATGGTCATCACCATTCCGATCATCATCTTTGTTCTGTTCTTCCAACGTCGTATCGTGGCCGGGCTTACTTCCGGCGCAGTGAAGGGATAAACCTGTGGCCGAGATCGTGCTGGACAAGGTGACCAAGCTGTACCCGGACGGAGCCAAGGCGGTCAGTGATGTCGACATCACCATCGCCGACGGAGAATTCATCATTCTCGTGGGCCCGTCCGGTTGTGGAAAATCCACGACGCTCAACATGATTGCCGGGCTCGAAGACATTTCGACCGGCGAGCTGAGGATTGCTGGTGAACGCGTCAACGAACGCGCCCCCAAGGACCGCGACATCGCGATGGTGTTCCAGTCGTATGCGCTGTATCCGCATATGACGGTGCGCCAGAACATCGCGTTCCCTTTGACATTGGCGAAGATGTCCAAGGACGAGATCAACGCCAAGGTCGACGACGCGGCGCGGGTGCTCGACCTCACCCAGCATCTCGATCGCAAACCGGCGAACCTGTCGGGTGGTCAGCGTCAGCGTGTCGCGATGGGACGCGCCATCGTGCGCAGCCCCAAGGCGTTTCTCATGGACGAGCCGCTCTCGAACCTGGACGCCAAACTGCGTGTGCAGATGAGGACGGAGATCGCCCGTCTGCAGCAGCGGCTCGGTACGACAACGATCTACGTGACCCATGACCAGACCGAGGCGATGACACTCGGCGATCGGGTGGTCGTGCTTCGCGGCGGAATCGTGCAACAGATCGGTGCGCCGCAGGAGCTTTACGATCGTCCGAACAATCTGTTCGTGGCGGGATTCATCGGATCCCCGTCCATGAACTTCTTCCCCGGACAGTTGACGGCCGACGGAGTCAGCACGCCGATCGGCGAAGTTCGACTGCCCGCGGCGGCGCAGTCGAAGATCGCGGGCAGCGGCTCGGGGAAGGACGTGGTGGTCGGAATCAGGCCGGAGCATTTCGAGGACGTGGCGCTGGTCGATGCAGCGCAGCAGCCGCACGGCGGGACGTTCACCGTCGACGTCGACGTGCTGGAATCGATGGGTTCCGACAAGTACGCGTATTTCCTCGCCGGCGGCCCCGCCGTCAATTCTCGTGAACTCGAGGAACTCGCCGCCGATTCGGGAACCGCCGTCGCTGGTGGCGGCCAGCTGGTCGCCAGGCTCTCGTCCGAGTCCACGGTGGCTCAGGGCAGGTCGATCGATCTGTGGTTCGATCCCGCCAAGATCGCGGTGTTCGACGGCGGTACGGGAGCCAATCTGCTGCTGTGAACCTCTACCCGGGCAAGGTGACCGAATACGTCGTGCCCCAGGGGAGCGGTACCTGTTCGGGGCCGGGTGTGACGTCGGCCGGCTCGGGCAGGGGGATCAACCGGCCGAACTGTTCGTGATGGGTGGAGGCCGGGGCAGCTTGTGCTGTCCCGGCCACCACGGCGATCGGCGCCGCTGCCAGGGCGCCGGCGACGGCAAATCGAGTGGCGATGCGGCGCTTGCTTGCTCGGGTCGAGATCATGAGCACTCCTGCGTGGTGTCGAGGTTCGGTGAATGCTGTGCCATTCACGGTATTGCGGGTTGATTGTGAAATCTCGTGTGCGAAGCTCATTCACAGGGAACTGGGATGGGCGGCACAGGAGGACAGATGAACGGATCCTCGGTACGAACCGAGCACCTGCCCGGCGGCCCGGACCTCGAACGGATACTGCGCGAACACGCCTACCGCGGTGCGTACCTGCAGCTGACGGTGCGCGGCGCTCTGGTGCTGTTCATCGCCCTGACACTGATCTTCGTCCCGCCGATGAACGATGCGGGATGGTGTTTCGCGATTCTGGGCGCGTATGCGCTCTGGTCGGCAGCCGTGGCGCTGTGGATCCGCAAGGGCGGCACCGGCCCGGTGACCATGATCTGGCTCGGATTGTTCGTCGACCTCGCCGTTCTCGCAACTCTGACATTGCTGACTGGTCTCGCAGCCGAGCAGAGTTGGACCGCCGATATCTTGAGCAACGGGCTCTTCGTCATACCGGTCCTGGCGTGTACTCAGCTTCGGACGGACGTGTGTGTCGGCGTCGTTGCCTGCACGATCGGTGTGTTCTTCGTTTCCAGTTGGGCAACGATGACTTCGAATTCCGAGCCGTGGCCGTCGATCCTGTTGAGCACCATGGCCTTGGTCGGGGTGGGTGCGGGCGCAATCGGACTGACCCGGATCCAACGATCGCGCGTGTTGACCATCGGGCACCTCGTCGGGCATCGCACGAGCCTTCTGGCCGAGCTCATGGGGTTGGAGCAGCGTGAGCGCACAGAACTGTCCGAGCAATTGCACGACGGGGCGCTCCAGTACGTTCTCGCGGCGCGGATGGATCTCGACGAATTGGCAGGCAGTGCGGAGCCCGTCGCGTTGGCGCGAGCGGGGAAAGCGCTCGGTGAAGCAACAACGCTGCTGAGATCGTCCGTCTCGGAACTGCATCCCACAGTTCTCGTTCACGTGGGCCTGGCCCGCGCGATCGGAGACCTCGCGCGCTCGGCACAGGGACGCGGCGGAGTGGTGGTCGACGTCGACACTTCAGGCTGGAACGACGATCTACGTACGTCCGCGGACGACGTCCTGTTCGGCGCCGCTCGCGAGCTTCTGGGCAACGTCGTCAAACATGCCGGCGCGCACAATGTTCGGATCGAGCTTGCACGGCTGGACCACCGTGCGGTGCTCATGGTTTCGGACGACGGCCGGGGGATCAGCGCTGATCGGATTGCCGAACGACGAGCCGCCGGTCACATCGGACTGCTCTCGCACGAACTGCGTGTGGTTGCCGCGGGTGGCTCGTTCTCGGTCGGACCGGGTGAAGAGTCCGGAACTCTCGCGCGAGTCGAGATACCGTTCCAGATCGCCGCTGCCACCGACCGTGATCGTTGAGGAGTTGTCGATGGCTGCACTGATCACCGATCGCGAGCTCAACCTGGCGACTCTGGCGAGGCAGTTCCTGCTTCGACGCGCCGAGGTAAGCGCGTTGGATGCGATCGAGCACCTGGCAGGACTGCAGGCCCAGGCGCCGAATCCGCCCTACCTGGCACTGTGGGCGCGGCTGAAGAACTTTGCGGCAGAAGATCTCTCCACCCTTGTCGAGAATCGCCAGGTGGTGCGGCTGGTGGCCATGCGGGGTACGGTCTTTGCTCTCTCGGCCGCCGATGCGGGTCCCTTCCGGGCCACGGTGCAGACGATCATGGAACGCGATCTCCACACCAACAGCACTCAGCGTGCGGCGCTGACCGGGTTGGATCTCGAGGCGCTGGCGCAGGCGGGACGCGAACTGGTAGCGGACGGGCCGCTCACCCAGATGCAGATGAGACCGATACTGGCAGAGCGCTTTCCCGGCCACGCGGCCGAGGGCCTGGCGCACGGCGTTCGAGGGCTTCTGCCGATGGTCCAGGTCCCACCGCGAGGTCTGTGGGGACGATCCGGAGCGCCGGCACTGACGACCTTGGAGAATTGGCTTGGCACAGAAGTGAGTCCATCTCCCGATCCCGACGCGTTGGTGCTGCGCTATCTGGCTGCGTTCGGGCCCGCGAGTGTGAAAGATGCGCAAGCGTGGTCAGGGCTTACGAGACTCGCCGAGGTCTTCGAGAGGCTACGCCCCGGCTTGATCACCTTTGTCAACGAGAATGGGACCGAGGTATTCGATCTACCGGACGCGCCACGACCGACCTCCGGAACACCGCCGGTCAGAATCCTTGCTCCGTTCGACAACATCCTGCTCTCGCATGCCGACCGCTCGCGAATCATGGACGAGCAGTACCGAACTCGTGTCTTCACCGTCAACGGCATCATCAAGCCCGCCATCCTGGTGCGCGGAAAGGTGGTGGGATTCGCGACGGTGACGCCGGACAAGGAGACGGTCGAGTTGGGTGCGACTCTGTTTGCGCAGGAAGCGAAGACTGCGCTCGCGGCCATCGAGAAAGAAGCGCGTTCGTTGCTGAAGTTCATGCACCCGAATATCGTGAACCGCGAAGTGCGGTTCGCTGTCGCTACGTAGCGGGCTTGTGCTTTCGTGGTGCCCGATCGCGCAGTTCGGCCACGATCTCGTCATTCCACATGTGACGCCGCACCAGCCGGTACCGCTCCCGGGCGATCCACAAGTACGCCTCGGCGTCGGTGTGCTCGGGCAACATGTCGGCGCCCCGCAGCATCCGCACGACGGGGAGAAACTCCTCGCCGAACCAGCGTCGGGCGACCGTGTCTCGGCCGAGGAACTCGCCCTTCTCCTGCATGAGCCGAAAACCCCACGCCTCCACACACTCACTGAGTTCGGCGTACTCCCACGGGTCGGTGACCTGGACGGCTTCGCGTTGTGAACCCTGCAGCGGAACGCGGGTGAGGAAGAGTCGGCGATGGTCCTTGATGAGCAGATCGGCGCGCTGAGTGATGCCTTCCGGCGAGATACGAGTGATGATCTCGGTGACGTACGCGTCGATAGTCTTCTGGTGCATCGCACATGCAATGGACACTCGGTGGTGCCCGTCGATCACGAAGTGCATGGAGCCGACGCGATACAACTGAACAGGTGGCACCGATTCGCCGCGTCGTTGCGCCACCGCAAGTCGCTCCCAACGAGCGCGCGAGTGAGTGGACGTCGGACGGAAGTACCTGTCGAAATCACCTGTGCGGTCGACACTTCCGACTATCGATTCGATGGTGACGACCTGCAGACCCAGAGACTTCTCGCCGACCTTGCCGAGAGCTGCGACAACTTCGTCGAACGGCAGAATCGCGTTGACGTCGTCCGGTTCGCGTCGTAGCCAACTGACCAGACGTGCAACGTCGGCACGTCGGCGCTGACGAGCGAAATCGTTTTCCGCGTCGGCTGTGGGAAATCCGGTGTCACGAGCCATGTCGGCGCCTCACGATCGTCGGCGGAGTACCTGGGGAAATCTCCATCAGCGTGAAGCCGACGGTATTGAGCACGATAGTCCGGCCTACCTCCAGATCGAGAGGTGTTCGCCCGTGCGGGTGGATGTGTCCGTGGATCATGACTGTCGGATCGAGGGTGCGGATCAAGGAGGTGAAGCATTCGAACCCACGATGTGGCCGATCCTCGGCGTCGCCGACACCGCGGGCAGGGCTGTGTGTGAGCAGCACATCGACGCCCGCCCGACCGCCGGGAAGCCGCGATTGCCAGGCATTTCGCCAGGTGAGCGAGCGGGCGCGTCGACTCTGCCGGCGCTCGGTCCACTGATTGGGGCCCGTGTTGTATCGGATGGAACCGCCGAGGCCGGCGATCCGCAGACCGGCGACGGTAACGATGCGTCCGTCGGCGTTGACCGCGCCGGTCGGCCCGGGCCACTGCGCCGGCATCCCGGCCCGCATCCAACCCGATCTCTTGTTCGAATATCCGGACAGATCGACGTCGTGGTTCCCGGGAACGAACACGCAGGGCGCATTCAGTTGATCGGACAGGTACTCCAGATACGCAAACGGCAGATCGCCTGCGCCGAGGATCACGTCGACTTCGAGTGAACGAACCTGACTGCTCCACAGGAATTCGACGGTCTCGTCGCTGACAGCGAGAACGGAGACCATTTCGACGACGCTACCGCCACCGCGAGGTATCTGCGCTGCGAACCTCGCGGGCACGGTGTTTAGATGGACGAGTGTCAGACAGCGTCGTATCTTCCGTCCGGGCCCACCTCGTCAGCAGTATCGAGGGGCCGGACCCCACCGCGGCCTCAGTGACGTTCCTCGGGGTCGAACCGCTGGACGTGCTGCGTTTCGAGTCGCCCGACGGCCTGGTTCGCTACGCCACGCTGGGGTGCTCACGTCATCCGATGGGCGACCCCAACGAACTGGTCGCAGACCCCACACGCGGTCCTCGCGCCGAGTTGGTGCTCACCCTGCGCGGTGGCACGGGTGTTGCGTCAGGTGTGGCCAGGACGCTCGCGGTGCTGGCTGCGGCGCCGTCCGTCGAAGGGGTCGTGCTGCTCGAAGACGCACTGCTGGACCTGGGCGAGCCGCTGTGGAAGGACACCGCGTTCACGGCCGTGCTTCTCGGTGAGAGCGGGATCGCCGACCTGACGCTGCCGGAGCCGTTCGATCCGGTTCGCTTCCTCGGCGTGGTCCCACTGACCGGTACCGAAGCCGCCTGGGTGCGCCTGCGCGGCGCGGAGGCACTGAGGGAAGCGTGGACCGAGGCGGGGATCGACATACGCGATCCGCACCGTTCGGCCGCCTCGCTCTAGGGTTCCGGCTGTCCCTGTGGTTCCGGCTGCCCTGGCGCTTTGTCGGTCAGATCATTCGGCGTGCACGAGTATGTCTGCCAGGTTCTCGAGACTCACCCGAACCGTCCGTGAAAATGCTTTCGTGACGATCGGGTCGGCCATCTTGCCGAATACGCCTCCAAGTCCGCTTTCGCTGTCGAGTCGGTAGGTGACCCGAGTCCCGTCACCGACTTCTTCGCAGGTCGTGGTCTGCGAGAAGCTGACCGGACTTTCGACGGACGTCGATTTCGACGATCTCGGTGGGTCGTACTCGGTGAATTCGGATGTCCACTCGAGGCGCTTGCCCAGGATTCTCGAGACACCGTGCCAACGGCTTCCCACACCCATCGGGCCGTCGGTGATCTGTGTGCACTCGACCATCGAATTCTCCCAGTTGGGCCAGTTCTCGGCGACGGCGATGTACTCCCAGACGTCCTTGGGCGGCAACGCGATCTCTACGGATTGCTCGACTGTAGGCATGGTTGCTCCTCCACTTCTCTTTGGATCTGAATTTGCTTGTCGCAAAATGGATTTCGGGAACGGAATGAAAATGCGTACCCATATCCATTGTCCGCCTGCGACGGTGGCAAGTACAGGGAGTCAGGGTGAGCGATTCACAGCCAGTTGTTGCGGCGGAAGAGAAAGAACAAGCCGACACACACCGACGCGATGAGGAACAGGATGGACTGATAGCCGTACTTGTAACCGAGTTCCGGCATGTTCTCGAAGTTCATTCCGTAGATACCGGCAACGCCGGTTGGCACGGCGGCGATAGCGACCCACGCCGAGATCTTGCGCATGTCGGTGTTCTGCTGCACCGCGATCTTCGCGAGTGCGGCATCGACCAGAGAACTCAACACCTCGTCGTATTCCGAGATTCGTTCGGCCACGATCGTGTGGTGATCTCGTACGTCGCGGAAGTATCGCCGGATCTCCTTCGGGACGAGGCCGCCCGCGGGCTGAGTGAGCTGGAGCAGTGGCAATCCGAGTGGAGTGACCGAGCGTCGTAGTTCGACGATTTCGCGTTTGAGTAGGTAGATATGCTCGACGGCAACGGTGTTCCGCGGGTTGAACACCAACTCCTCCATGCTGTCGACGTCCTGTTCGACCAGCTGAATGACGGAGAGATAGCTGTCGACGACGTGGTCGGTGATCGCGTGCAACACCGCGAACGGGCCCATGGCGAGACGCTCGGCATTCTGTTCGAGCGACTTGCGCACGCTTGCCAGTTCGGAGTGATCCCCGTGCCGGACGGTCACCACGAAGTCGGGACCGACGAACACCATGATCTCGCCGGTTTCGACGATCTCGCTCGCCGTCGCCACGGACTCGTGCGGTACGTAGACGACCGTGCGCAGCACCAGGAACATGACGTCGTCGTAGCGTTCGAGTTTCGGGCGCTCGTGTGCATGGACGGCATCCTCGACCATCAGCTCGTGGAGTCCGAAAGTTGCTGCGACATCTTGCATCTGGCCTTCGTCGGGTGCATGCATGCCCACCCAGACGAATGCGTTGTCGCGACTACGGACCTCGGCCAACGCGGCGCGGTGCGTGTACTTGCCCGGCAACCGCACGCCGTCCACGTAGACCGCGCAGTCGACGATCGCGCGGGCTGCCGGGACGGGGATCTTGGGTGCATCCGCTTGCGTCGATTTGCCGTTCGACCAATTCGGCAGTGACGGCATGGTTGGCACGCTCGCTCCTTCTCGGTCTGTAGTGCAGTGAACCTGTGATGCAGTAACGGCACTACAGCGACACCTGATCGAATTGCGCTGCCGCTGCGGCGTAATCGTACGTCAGCTTCCGGCTCGCCTACCGGAGCGCGATGAAGTTGCCGATTGCTGACACACTGGAACAGTGCGAATAGACCTTCACACCCACTCCAACGCATCGGACGGCACCGATACCCCGGCTGCCCTCATGCGCGCCGCAGCCGACGCCGGACTCGACGTCGTCGCCATCACCGATCACGACACGACTTCGGGCTGGGCCGAGGCGGCGCAGGCCTTGCCGAGCGGGGTCAGCCTGGTTCGCGGGATGGAGATGTCGTGTGAGGGGCGAGGTGAACGTGGTTGGCCGGTGGCTGTTCATCTGCTGGCATACCTTTTCGATCCGACACACCCCGAATTCGCAAAAGAACGTGAGCGACTGCGCGCCGAACGCGTCGAACGTATCCGGGTGATGACGACGATGATGGCTCGTGACGGTCTGCCCGTCGATCCCGATCAGATCCTGGCCGACGCCGGTCCGTCTGTCGGGCGCCCGCACGTCGCAGCGGCCCTGATGCGAGCGGGAGTGGTGTCGAGCATCAGCGAGGCCTTCTCCGACCTGTTGTCCAGTCGCGGGCGATACGACGTTCCCAAGTACGACACTCCGCTCGAGTACGCCGTCGAACTGGTGGCAGCAGCCGGGGGAGTGACCGTCCTTGCGCATGGACGGGCGCGTTCGCGCGGCGGATTGCTTGCGCTCGACCACATCCGTGATCTGGCCGAGCTGGGTCTCGGGGGTCTCGAAGTCGATCACCCGGACCATCGCAGCGACGATCGCGACGTCCTGCGCCGCCTGGCCGTCGACCTCGGTCTGGCAGTCACCGGATCCTCGGACTACCACGGGGAGAACAAGACGATCGGACTCGGCGACGAGCTCACGGACGAGGCGGAGTTCGACAAACTCGTCTCGGCTGCCACCGGCGTGGAGGTACTTGGGCGCTGATGCTCGACACCACGCTCTACCTCACCGTGTTCATCACGCTGTTCGTGATCATGGACCCGCCCGGAGTCATCCCGGTGTTCCTGTCACTGGTCGGCCGCAAGAGCCGTGAAGATCGCAATCGAGCGGCATGGCAGGCCCCCGCCGTCTCCCTTGCGGTCATCTCGGTCTTCGCCGTCGGCGGTCAGGCGATTCTCAACTACCTCCACATCGGTATTCCGGCATTGCAAGGCGCCGGCGGACTACTCCTGCTTCTCATCGCACTCGAACTGCTGACCGGAAAGGCCTCGAACCGTCCGCAGGGAGCCGACGACGTCAACGTCGCACTCGTTCCCTTGGGGACGCCGATGATGGCTGGTCCCGGTGCGATTGCGGCCGTCATCGTCTTTGTCGCCCAGGCCGACGGTGAAGCGGCGTCGTATCTGGCGATCGCGTTGGCGATTTTGTCCATCCACCTCGTGCTGTTCGTGGTCCTGCGCTTCTCGACGGCACTGATCCGGATACTGGGCGAGGGTGGCATCAGTCTGCTGGCGCGCATCGCCGGTCTATTGCTCGCCGCCATCGCGGTTCAACTCATTGCGGAATCAGTCCGCGGATTCGTCGCGGGAGCGTAAGAGATGACATACGACGACAGGTACGACCGGAACGACAGGTACGAGGACGACTACCAGTACCAGGATTATCAGGATTATCAGTACGAAGACGACTACGACTATCCCGCCGACAAACGGCAATGGCTGCTGGTCCGCGCTCTACGCGCCCTGAGTGGCACCGTGGCGGCCGGAATCGTGGTCTTGACACTCGTGATCATCGGTTCGGCTTATCTGGGCGGCAACCGCGGATTCCCGGGACCGGGAACAACGTCGATCGCCGCGCACATTGCGGCCTCGGTGGTTGCTTTGGCAGCGCAGATCTGGTGCGACCGCAGGCGGGGTATCGCGGCGGTTGCCGGATCGGTGGTCGTGCTCGTGGTGGCGGGGCTGTTGTTGGTGACGCAGTGGTGGGGATGACTGGGTGGGGATGACACGGTGGGGTTGACGGCTCAGGTTTGAGTGTGGTGAGGAATCCGACCGCTTGGAGGATTTGATTGTGATCCGACTCTGGTGGCAAACTGGAGTTACTTCGAGGCGGCGCCACAGCCCGGCCCCGAAGTGCAGGTTTCGTCAGAATTTCTCCCGAAACCTAGATTGCATGGATACGCCAGGGCTCACCCGCCCCACACCATGACGCTTCGGATGTATTGCGGCCCACTTTCTCGCGCACGCCGAATGCTCTTCTTCTCAGTAGTCGTTCGCGGAAGAAATGATCTCTGACCGTTGTGAACGTGGTTTCGCAGCGGTCCGAAGGATTACTTCCCAGTAACCCAGCCCCGCTTGAGGCTGGACTAATCAGGAGTGTCATCGTGTCCCTCGTGACTGAAGCCATCAACGTACCCAAGGTCGAGTTGACCGACGAAGAAATCTTTGCCGCTCACGTCGGTGGCAAGCTCTCGGTCGAGACCACAGCACCGCTCGATACGCAGCGGGCCCTCTCGATCGCCTACACGCCGGGTGTTGCTCAGGTGAGCCGCGCCATCGCTGCAGACGAAACCCTCGCCGATCGATACACGTGGACCAACCGACTCGTCGTCGTGGTCAGCGACGGCACCGCGGTTCTCGGGCTCGGCGACATCGGCCCTCGCGCATCGCTGCCCGTCATGGAGGGCAAGTCGGCACTGTTCAAGAACTTCGCCGGACTGAACTCCATTCCGCTGGTTCTCGACACCAAGGATCCCGACGAGATCGTCGAGACGCTCATCCGTCTGCGCCCGAGCTTCGGCGCGGTCAACCTCGAGGACATCTCGGCACCGCGCTGCTTCGAGATCGAGAAGCGCGTCATCGAAGCCCTCGACTGCCCCGTCATGCACGACGATCAGCACGGAACCGCCATCGTGGTCCTCGCTGCCCTCAAGGGCGCTGTCAAGGTCCAGAGCCGCGACATCACCACACTCAAGGTCGTCATCTCCGGCGCCGGCGCTGCGGGTGTTGCCTGCGCGAACATCCTGCTCGCCGCCGGAATCAGCGACGTCATCGTGCTGGACTCGAAGGGCATCATCTCGGGTGAGCGCAGCGACCTCAACGACGTGAAGGCAGAACTCGCAGCCCGCACCAATCCCCGCGACCTGCACGGTGGTGCCATCGAGGCACTCGAAGGTGCTGACGTGTTCCTGGGTGTCTCGGCGGGCAAGATCCCCGAGGAGCTCATCGCTTCGATGGCTCCCGAGTCGATCGTGTTCGCGCTTTCCAACCCGGACCCGGAGATTCACCCCGAGACCGCGTCGAAGTACGCGGCGATCGTGGCTACGGGGCGCAGTGATTTCCCGAACCAGATCAACAATGTTCTCGCCTTCCCCGGTGTGTTCAAGGGCGCGCTCGACGCCGGCGCCCGTCGCATCACCGAAGGTATGAAGCTCGCTGCCGCCGAGGCAATCCTGTCGGTGGTCGGCGACGAGTTGGCAGCGGACAAAATCGTCCCCAGCCCACTCGACCCTCGCGTGGCACCCGCAGTAGCGGAAGCCGTCGCGGCCGCAGCGCATGCTGAGGGCGTGACCAGCTAAGAGGGACTACGAAAGCCCCGATCGGAACCCGCACACAAGGTTCCGATCGGGGCTTTTTCGTGGGATTCTCGCGCTACAGACGAGCGAGGTCGGGTGTTCGACGCAGCCTGCCGGTGCCGGGAACCGATGCCCAGACCACCAGTGCCAGTAGGCCGTCCACGACGAGAGCCACCACCGCGACCAGGATTGCGCCGACGACAACTCGGTCGTACTTGTAGAGAGCGAGACCGTCGAAGATGTACCGGCCGAGACCGCCGAGGTTGACGTAGGCAGCGACCGTCGCTGTGGCAATCACCTGAAGCGTTGCGTTGCGGAGTCCGCCGAGAATCAATGGCAGCGCATTCGGTATCTCGACGCGGAAGAGTACTTGGAGTTCGGTCATACCCATCGCCCGCGCGGCCTCGACGACGCCACGGTCGACGCTGGCGATTCCGGCGTACGTGCCGGCGAGGAGTGGGGGAATGCCGAGGATCACGAGCGCGAGAATCGGCGGCATCACCCCGAGTCCCATGAGAAGAACGAGGAACGTCAGCAGGCCGAGTGTGGGCAACGACCGCAGTGCGTTGACCAGACTGACGACCACGATCTCACCGCGACGTAGATGGCCGATGAGCAATCCGATGGGCACCGCGATCACGGCCGAAAGTGCCACGGCCAGAACGCTGTACCACAGGTGCTGGAGAATGCGTGTGCCGATTCCGGTGTCGCCGCTCCAATTTCCGGGATCGACGATGAAGTCCCAGGCTCCGGTGAAGATGCTCATACGGGTTCCCCCTCGGCTGACAGGACGGCGGGAACCTTCGACGAGTTCGAGGTCGAGGTCCTGGTCCACGGGGTCAGGAATCGGCCGATCAGATACAGGATCAGATCGAGCGCCAGTGCCAGCACGACGATCGCGATGATGCCGGCAACGATCTGGTCCGGGTAGTCGCGGTCGTAGCCCTGTTTGAACAGAACTCCCAGCCCGCCGATTCCGATCAGTGATCCGACCGACACCAGCGAAATATTGGTAACGGCAATAACTCTGATGTTCGCGATCATGACCGGCAGCGCCAACGGCAACTCGACCGTCAGGGCGCGTCGTAGTGGCGTGAATCCGACGGCGGTGGAGGCGTCGATGACGTTGTCCGGCACCGAGTCGAGTGCTTCGGGCACAGCCCGGATGAGCAGTGCCGTCGCATACACACTGAGTGCGATCACCACGTTGAGCGGATCAAGGGTCTTGAGGCCGAACAACTGAGGAATCGTGACGAACAGCGCGAGCGACGGAATCGTGAACGCGATGCTCGCCAGGGTCAACGTGATTCGGCGCAGCCACCTGACGTTGCGGATCGCCGTACCGACCGGAACGGCAATCAGGAGACCGATCAGCAAGGGGAGCAGCGCCAGATACAGATGGGTCTTCGAGTAATCCACGACCGTCGAGAAATTGTCGATGAGCCAGCGCATGCCGCTACGCCCCGAATCCCTCGGTGAAGGCGACTCGGTTGCGTTCCTCGTCCTCGCGTCGACGCTGATCTGCCAATTTCGCCACGACTTCGGAACCGAGGATCCCGCCGATCACCGCGCCCTCTGCGTCGACGGCAACACCGATACCGGAAGGGGAAGAGATTGCCGCATCGAGTGCTTGGCGGAGATCGCCGCCGGGGGAGAACAACGAACCTCCGGCCGACGTCGACTGCGCAAGAGTGCGTCCCGAGCGCAGACCTTCGACGCCGGTCACGTCGATCCATCCCTGTGGACTTCCGTTGTCCGTGACCACGAGAACCCACTCGCCCAATTCGAGACGCAGAGCCTTCAATTCGTTCTCGACGGCCGTACGGACCGGGTGAAGCGGAACCTCGTCGGCAGCACGGAACGACAATCCCCGATAGCCGCGATCGCGTCCGACGAATCCGGCGACAAAATCCGTTGCCGGTGCGGCCAACACGTCGCGAGGCGCCGCCACCTGCTGAAGCCGTCCGCCGGGACCGAAGACGGCAATGTGATCACCGAGTTTGACTGCCTCGTCGATGTCGTGGGTGACAAAGACGATCGTCTTCTTCAGTTCGCTTTGCAGACGGAGCATTTCGGTCTGCAAATCCTCACGCACCACGGGATCGACGGCGCTGAAGGGCTCGTCCATCAACAGGATCGGCGGATCGGCTGCCAGCGCACGGGCTACTCCCACCCGTTGCTGTTGCCCACCCGAGAGTTGCCCGGGATAGCGAGTGGCAAGTGAAATGTCCAGACCGACTCGTTCGAGAACACCCAACGCGGCTTTACGTGCGGCGCGGCGGGACTCACCACGCAGCACCGGAACCGTTGCGACGTTGTCGATCACGGTGCGGTGGGGAAGTAGGCCGGCATTCTGAATGACGTACCCGATGCCGAGACGCAGCTTCACCGCGTCGGTCTGGGCGATGTCACGACCGTCGACGAAGATCTTGCCCGACGTCGGTGTGATCATCCGGTTGATCATGCGCATCGACGTCGTCTTGCCGCACCCGGACGGCCCCACGAACACCGTGAACGACTCGGCCTCGATGGTGAGATCGAGACGGTCGACGGCGGTGGTGCCGTCCGGGTACTGCTTGGTGACACCCTCGAAGGTGATCACGTGACTACGAGACCGGCTTGTCGAGGCCCTGCGCCGTCACCCACGCCTTGGCCGCCGCTGCCGGCTCCGTCTTGGTGTCGCCGGACACCTGGACGTTGAGAGCCAACAATTCTTCGGTGGTGAGCTTGGCGGACACCGCATCGAGGACCGTCTTCAGCTTGTCGGAAGACTTCGAGGCACGCAGCACCGGCACCACGTTCTGAGCCGGGAAATTGTTCTTCGGGTCTTCGAGAACCACGAAGTTGTTCGCCGGGATGGAGGCCGACGTCGTGAAGATGTTTGCTGCGGTGATGTCACCGGACGAGAGCGCCTTCACGGTTGCCGGTCCACCGCCGTCGGCGATCGGAACGAAGTTGGCAGCCGAGATGTCGAGCCCGTAATTGGACTTCAAACCGGGCAATCCGGCTGGACGTTCCTGGAACTCGGCCGGAGCACCGAACTTGACTTCGGCGGAATGCGGAGCCAGATCGGCAATCGTCTTCAGGTTCCACTTGTCGGCGGTTTCTTTCGTGACGACGACGGCGTCCTTGTCCTCGGCGGATGCAGGCGTCGCAATTGCCAATTCCGACCCGAGAGCTGCGGGAAGGGCGGCGAGGACGTCAGCGGAGCTGGTGGCCGTGCTGTCGGGATCCAAGTACTGCAGGAGATTTCCCGTGTAATCCGGAATTACGCTGATCGACCCGTCCTTGAGCGCCGGAATGTACGCCTCACGGCTGCCGACGTTGAACGACGTGGAGACATCGAACCCGTTGACACGCAGTGCTTCGGCGTAGATGTTGGCGATCGTCTCGGATTCGGTGAAGTTGGCGGAGCCGACGACGACCGCGTTGGGATCGCTGTTGGAGTCACCGTCACTGCTACCGCACGCTGTCAGTGCAGTGAGAGAGACGACAGTTGCCGCGGCTACGAGCCAACGGTTGGAACGAAATCGTGAGGTGCGCATGAGCGTCCTTCCGGTTTTTCGGGCGTCCCGTGTTTCGGGCGTCGGTGACCATCCCTTGTGGCGAAGCCACCTGGGTGACTTCGACGGCGCCGCCACCGAGTGGCAGCGTCAGGACTGGTTACCGCGCATCGCCCGACAAGTGTAACGATAGGTACCGACATGGCACGGTTTTCGATCCATGGGATTGGATGTGAGGATTTCGGTGAAGAGCACACGCACGAAGTATTCGACTGTTGTTGCAGCACTGATGGTCCTGCCGATTCTCAGCGGATGCGCAAACGGTGATTCGGTGGTAGAGGGCGCCGGAGCGGAGTCTCGCGAGCAGATCGTGGTGGCTGCTGACGCATCAGTGGAGAGTTCGGTGTTGGCCGAAGTGTATTCGACGGTGCTCTCCTCGTCCGGTCTGTCGGCTCGCGTCGAATCGGTGGGTGGTGGCCGAAACCAATCACTCGAGGCTCTGGACGCAGCGCGAGTCACGCTGGTACCCGAGTTCACCGGTGCGCTGCTCGATCACTACGACCCGTCATCCCCGGCCCGCAAGGCCGACGACGTCTTCGAAGCCTTGAGTCGCTCTCTGCCGGAGGGTCTTTCGGTCTCCGACTATGCGATGGCCGAAGACCGTGCGGTCGTTGCACTCGACACCGCATACGCACAGTCGTTGGGAGCGAAGACGATAGAGGCCTTTGCCCCTTCGTGTGCCGCGGCAACGCCCCTCGTCTCCGCGAGATTCGTCGAGGACGGGGCAGTGGAACAGTTGGCCGAGGGTGCCGAGTGTGTCTTCGCCGGGGTCGATCTGGTAACTCCGGTCGACGTGCCCGGTGCACAAGTATTCGGAACCACGACGCTGTCAGCACTGGCACAATCCGATGCCGTCACAGTGCTCGCTGATTCGAATCACGTTCTGGCTGCGCAGAACGTCGTTCCGCTTTTCCGAACGGGTGCACTGGGAGATTCGGCTGTCAAGGCGCTCAGCGTCGTCGCCGGTGAACTGTCCACCACCGACCTCGCCACGATGATCGAGCAGGTGCGGGCCGGCAACGCGTCAGCCTCGGAGGTCGCCCGCACCTGGTGGGACACCCGTCAGTGACATAGACGGAGTCGGCCACCCGTCAGTGAGCGCTCGATCCCACCGCTGAACTCGAATCATCCTTGGCGCGAATCAGTTTCGAGGCGATGAAATGGCCGAGGTCGGCAACGGCGTCTGCTGCTTCCTTGACCAGTGACGCCTGGGCGTGAGCCACGTGCCACAGTCGTGCGTACTCGACCAGGGACACGTCGACGCCGGCAGCGGCGAGTTTGTCGGTGAAGGTCATGATCTGCGGGTAGAGAACTTCCTCCGACCCGACGTGAATCCTGGTGGGTGGCAACCCGTCGAGCTTGCCGTGCATCGGTGCGTAGCCGGGATCGGTGCGATCGCCGCCGGCAAGGTAAGCGTCGGCGGCATCGAAGGACCACGCGGTGTTGACGACGAGGTCGGCCTTTTTGGTGGCACCCCGATCGCCCGGATCGACCCACGGCGAGATCAACGCAAGCGCGCCGGGGGTCACGCCGTGGCGCTCGATCAGACGCAGGGCGGTCGCGGCGGCCAAACCGCCACCGGCCGAATCGCCGGCGATGGCAACGCGGTCCTCCGAATAGTCGAACTCGGTGACCAACTGCATGAAAGCAGAGACCGCGTCGTCGAGCGCGGCGGGATACGGGTTCTCCGGCGCAAGTCGGTAGTCCAGCGTGAAGACCGCACTGGACGACTCACGTGCGAGATGCGCTGCGAGAGAACGGTGTGTGGCCAGCGAACCCAGCGTGTATGCCCCGCCGTGCAGGTAGAGAACTGCAGTGGGTCGCTCGGTTGCGCCGACGGTGATCTTCTCCGCCGGTCGGCAAGCCAGCTCCAGCGGGCGCACGACGGCGCCCGCTGGGACCTGCTGTAGTGGTGCCCCGGCCTCGAGCAGCAGACGTTGAATCCGATACGGCAGTCTCGAGTTGAAAGCCAGACGGAAGTACGGCTTCAACAAGAACGCGACCACGGGCAGCGGAAGGGTGAACGTGCTCACCGGCAGGGCTCCTGACTTTGTATACGAACTGCGCTGTAAACGAACTCAGCTGGACTTGGGCATCATTCGACCGGCGACGATCGCGACGATGCGCTGGTAGCCCGATCCTACGAGGCGAACCCAGGCATCGAGTGCGATTGCGTCCATCCCGATGAGAACTCGCGGCTTGCTCTTGCGAACACCGTTGACGATCGTCTTGGCCGCGTCCTCCGGAGTGGTGCGCGCGAGCTTGCGGTCGAAGAACTCGGAGAAGACGGCAAGATCTTCGCCCGGTCCTGCGGTGGCGTTGCGTGCGATGGCCGTCTTGATTCCGCCCGGGTGCACACAGGTCACCTTCACCGGATGCTTGGCGATCAGCATTTCCTGGCGAAGCGACTCGGTGAAGCCGCGAACGGCGAACTTGGCCGAGTTGTACGCGCTCTGACCGGGCATCGACAGCAGGCCGAAGAGGCTCGACACGTTCACGATGTGCCCGTCGCCGGAGGCGATGACGTGGGGGAGGAATGCCTTGGTGCCGTTGACAACTCCCCAGAAGTCGACGTCCATGACGCGTTCGAAGTCCTTGAACTCGGACTTCTCGAAGGTGCCGTGGTACGCGATTCCGGCGTTGTTGTAGATCTGGTTGACCTTGCCGAAATGGGCGACGACTGCGTCGGCGTACTCGAGAACCGCTTCGCGTTGGGTGACGTCGAGATGGTCCGACTTCACCTCGGCGCCGATGGCTTCCACCAGACGCGTTGTCTCGGCCAGACCGACGGTGTCCACGTCGGAGATCGCCAACTTGGCGCCCTGGCCGGCCAGGTTCAGTGCGAGAGCGCGACCGATGCCCGATCCTGCTCCGGTGATGACTACGACCTTGCCTGCAAAATCACTCATTGTGCTACTGCCTTCTCGTCGTCGAGGTCGATCTGTGAAGTGGTCGCGGTGCCGACGGCGCCGAGATCCGAGGTGGCGACGCTGCGGTATGCCGCGAGGTCGAAATGCTTGGTGGCATTGCGGAACTGGAAGGTGAAACCCGGCCACAGGGTGGTGTTGTTTCCGTGCTTGTCCATGTACCAGCTGGCGCAACCGCCGTTGTTCCAGACGCTCTTGGACATAGCTGCCTGCAGGTCCTTGTTGTACTTGTCCTGCTTGTCCTTGCGCACCTCGATGGTGCCGATGTCGTACTTGTCGATGGTGGCGATCGCGTCGACCAGGTAATTGATCTGCGACTCGATCATGAAGACCATCGACGAATGTCCGAGGCCGGTGTTGGGTCCGACGAGGAAGAACATGTTGGGGAAGTTGGCAACTGCCGCGCCCTTGTACCCCTGCATGCCGGTCACTTCGAAGACCTCGGCGAGCGAGCGCCCGTCCTTGCCGAAGATTCCCGCGAAGGTGGGGGAGTCGGTGACGTGGAAACCGGTCGCCACGACGATGGCATCGATCTCACGCGTGGTGCCGGTCTTCGAGACGATCCCGTTGGCGGTGACCTCCTCGATGCCTTCGGTCACCAGATCGACATTGTCCTGGGCGAGAGTGGGGAAGTAGTTGTTCGAGATCAGCATGCGCTTGCAGCCGATCTGGAAGTTGGGCATGACCTTCTTGCGAAGATCCTTGTCCTTGATCTGAGCCTTCAGGTGACGCTCGGCGGCGAACTGCAGCGGCTTCATGAACACCGGCGCCTTGGCCAGGCCTACGACCTGCGTCTCTCGCATCCAGTAGATGCCGGTACGGCACAGTTTCTGGAAGCCGGGAAGGTACTTGAACGCGAGGTGCTCGATCTTGGTGTACTCGCGGTCTGCGCGGGGCAGGATCCACGGCGCCGTGCGCTGGTACACGTCGAGATGCGAGACCTTCTTGCCGATGGCCGGCACGATCTGGATGGCGGAGGCGCCGGTTCCGATGACGGCCACGCGCTTGCCGGTCAGATCCGCGTCGTGGTTCCAGCGCGAGGAGTGGAAGATCTCGCCCTTGAATCCGTCGATGCCCTTGATGTCCGGAAGTGAAGGCTCACACAGTGCGCCGACGGCCGAGACGACGATCTTTGCGACGAATTCACCCTTGTTGGTGCTGATGTGCCACCGAGCAGACGCCTCGTCCCACCGGGCGGAGAGAACGTCGCAGTCGAAGATGTGCTTGTCGAGCACCT
Organism: Rhodococcus sp. IC4_135; assembly: GCF_011602025.1. Taxonomy (NCBI): domain Bacteria; kingdom Bacillati; phylum Actinomycetota; class Actinomycetes; order Mycobacteriales; family Nocardiaceae; genus Rhodococcus; species Rhodococcus sp. IC4_135. The sequence goes on along the minus strand of NZ_JAAOLG010000030.1, from coordinate 4,588 downwards.
TGTGGCGGTTGGCCACCGACTGGATGTACTTGTAGATCTCGGGCTGAGTGGAGAAGGAGCGCGTCCACTCCGGATTGAGTGCGAAAGAGTACGAGTACAAATGCGACGGCACGTCACACGCGGCGCCCGGGTAGCTGTTGTCACGCCAGGTTCCGCCGACGTCGTTGCCGCGCTCGAGAACGACGTAGTCGGTGATGCCGGCCTGTGCCAGTTTGATCGCCGCACCGAGACCGGCGAAACCACTGCCGATGATCAGTGTGCCGACGTGGCGAGTATCCGCGGCAGGTGCTGAGGTATCTGTAACTGGAAGACTCATGTAGGGAACGATATGCCTTTATTGAGTCACGGTCAATAGCTTATTGACGAATATTCAGTAGTCTATTGGCATGGACGCAGTGAAGCGAACGCGACTCGACCCTGCGCAACGCCGAGCGCAACTCATCGACCTCGGCGCGCGCATGCTGGCCGAACGGCCGCTCGAACAGATTTCCGTCGAGGACATCGCCGATCAGGCCGGTGTCTCGCGGGGGCTTCTGTTCCACTACTTCGCGTCGAAAAGCGAGTTCCACCTGGCCATCGTCCGGCACAGCAGTGAACAGATGCTCCAACGCACCGAACCGAGTGAATCGGACGACCCGATGCTCACCCTCCGCTCGGTGCTGGCGTCGTACGTCGACTACGTGACCGAGAACCGCAATACTTACGTCTCACTGCTCCGAGGGACCGCCAGTGGAGATCCGCAGATGCGTGAGGTGTTCGAGCAGACCCGCGACATCATGGCCAAGAGAACCCTCGATCAGCTCCCGAAGATCGGCCTGACTCGAACGCCTCAGGTGGAGCTGGCCGTTCGCGGTTGGATCGCGTTCGTCGAGGAAGCCACCATCAGTTGGCTCCGTGCGCCGGCCATCACCCGCGAGGAACTGATCGACCTGACGGTTCAGTCGTTGCCTGCGTTGGCGCTGGCTGCCGTCGGCTTCGACGCCGGGCCGGATCTGGGTCTGCTGCAATCGAATTGACGTGAACGCAGAAAGGCCGGGCCCCACACTCCTTGCGGAATGTGGGGCCCGGCCTCGAGGAACGCCACTGATCAATTGGTCGGCAGGAACGCCACTGCTCAGTTGGTCGGCAGGAACGCCTCGTCCAGAATCTCCTGCTGCTCCACCGCGTGCACCTTGCTCGATCCCGAAGAGGGAGCGGACATCGGACGACGCGAGATGCGCTTGATGCCGGTCAAGGTCTCCGGCAGAAGCTCCGGCAGTGCCAGTCCGAGGAACGGCCACGCGCCCTGGTTGGCGGGCTCTTCCTGGACCCAACGGAACTGATCCGCATTCGGGTAACGGTCCAGGGTCTCCTTGAGGCGACGCTTCGGCACCGGGTAGAGCTGCTCCATGCGCACGATGGCGATGTCGTCACGCTCGTCCTTGTGCTTCTTCGCCAGGAGCTCCCAGTACAGCTTGCCGCTGACCAGCAGAACCCGCTTGACCGATTCGCGAGCGCTTTCGCCGCTCTCGTATGCCGGCTCCTCGAAGACCGAACGGAACTTGCCCGTCGTGAAGTCCTCGACGTTGCTGACTGCAGCCTTGTTACGCAGCATCGACTTGGGCGTGAAGACCACCAGCGGACGGCGGATGCCGTCGAGGTGATGGCGACGCAGCAAGTGGAAGTAGCTTGCCGGGGTGGACGGAACCGCAACGGTCATCGAGCCTTCGGCGCACAGCTGAAGGAAACGCTCGATGCGACCGGAGGTGTGGTCCGGACCCTGACCCTCGTGACCGTGCGGCAGGAGCAGCACGACGTCGGAGAGCTGACCCCACTTGGCCTCGCCCGAAGAGATGAACTCGTCGATGATGGTCTGCGCGCCGTTGACGAAGTCACCGAACTGCGCTTCCCACAGGACCAGAGCGTCGGGGTTACCGACCGAGTAGCCGTACTCGAAGCCCAGACCCGCGTACTCGGTGAGTGCGGAGTCGTAGACCATGAACTTGCCGCCGTTTTCGGCGTCGGCTGCGATCTTGGCGATCGGGCTGTACTCGTTGCCGGTCTTGCGGTCGATGAGAACCGAGTGACGCTGGGTGAACGTTCCGCGCTTGGAGTCCTGACCCGCGAGGCGGATCAAGGCACCCTGCTCGGCCAGCGAACCGAAAGCGAGCAACTCGGCGAACGCCCAGTCGACATGCCCGTCACGAGCCATCTCACGACGCTTCTCGGCAACCGGCTTGACGCGCGGGTGCACGGTGAAACCGTCGGGGACGTTGACGAACGCATCACCGATGCGCTCGAGAACCTCGGGAGCCACAGCCGTGGTCAGGCGAGCCGGGGGAGTCTGGTCGAGTTCGACGGACTCGGACGGTTCGGGCTGGAACTTCTCGAGTTCACGGACCTCGTTGAAGACCCGCTCGAGCTGCCCCTGGTAGTCGCGAAGTGCGTCTTCGGCTTCCTTGAGCGAGATGTCACCGCGACCGATGAGGGACTCGGTGTAGCTCTTACGAACGCTGCGCTTGGTGTCGATGACGTCGTACATGGCCGGCTGGGTCATCGAAGGGTCGTCGCCCTCGTTGTGACCGCGACGGCGGTAGCAGATGAGGTCGATGACAACGTCCTTGCCGAACTTCTCACGGAAGTCGACGGCCAGTTGAGCAACCCAGACGCACGCCTCGGGGTCGTCGCCGTTGACGTGGAAGACCGGTGCGGCGATCATCTTCGCGACGTCGGTGCAGTACTCGGACGAGCGTGAATGTTCCGGAGCGGTGGTGAAGCCGACCTGGTTGTTCACGACGATGTGCACGGTGCCACCGGTGCGGTAACCGCGAAGCAGCGAGAGGTTGAGCGTCTCGGCGACAACACCCTGACCGGCGAATGCAGCGTCACCGTGCAGCATGAGCGGCAGGACGGTGAAGCCTTCTTCACCCTTGTCGAGGATGTCCTGCTTGGCGCGAACCAGGCCTTCGAGAACCGGGTCGACGGCCTCGAGATGCGACGGGTTGGCGGTCAGCGATACAGCGATGTCGTTGTCACCGAACATCTGGATGTACGTGCCGCTGGCACCCAAGTGGTACTTCACGTCACCGGAGCCGTGAGCGGCCGCCGGGTTCATGTTGCCCTCGAACTCCGTGAAGATCTTGGAGTAGGGCTTGCCGACGATGTTGGCCAGCACGTTGAGTCGACCACGGTGCGGCATGCCGATGACGACCTCGTCGAGCTGGTGCTCGGCGGCCTGGTCGATCACGGCGTCCATCATCGGGATGACGGCTTCGGCGCCCTCGAGCGAGAAGCGCTTCTGGCCGACGTACTTGGTCTGCAGGAACGTCTCGAAAGCCTCGGCGGCGTTGAGCTTGCTCAGGATGTACTTCTGCTGAGCGACCGAAGGCTTGGCGTGATGGCCCTCCACGCGGTCCTGGATCCACTGACGCTGATCCGTCTCGAGGATGTGCGTGTACTCGACACCGACGTGGCGGCAGTACGCGTCGCGCAGCACGCTCAACACGTCGCGCAGCTTCATCTTCTCTTGGCCGTGGAAGCCGCCGACCTTGAACTCGCGGTCCAGATCCCACAGCGTCAGGCCGTGGCTGATGACGTCGAGGTCGGGGTGGCTGTGGAACTTGTCCTTGACGAACTGCAACGGGTCCGTGTCGGCCATGAGGTGGCCGCGGTCGCGGTAGGCAGCGATCAGTTCGAGAACGCGGGTGTTCTTGTCGACGGCGCCTTCCGGCACGTCCTTGCGCCAACGCACCGGCTCGTACGGGTTGCCGAGCGCGTGGAAGATCTCGTCGTAGAACTCGTCACTGATCAGCAGGTTGTGGATCGTGCGCAGGAAATCGCCCGACTCGGCACCCTGGATGATGCGGTGGTCGTAGGTCGAGGTGAGGGTCATCAGCTTGCCGACGCCCATCTCGGCCAGCTTCTCGTCGCTGGCGCCCTGGAACTCGGCGGGGTATTCCATCGCGCCGGCACCGATGATGGCGCCCTGGCCCTTCATCAGGCGCGGAACGGAGTGAACCGTACCGATGCCGCCCGGGTTGGTCAGCGAGATGGTGACGCCGGTGAAGTCTTCACCGGTGAGCTTGCCCTCACGAGCGCGGCGGACGATGTCCTCGTATGCCGCGTGGAACTGGACGAAGTTCATCGACTCGGTGTTCCGGATGGCGGCAACCACCAGTGAGCGGTTGCCGTCCTTACCGGGAAGGTCGATCGCGAGTCCGAGATTGGTGTGCTCGGGTGTGACCGCGTTCGGCTTGCCGTCGATTTCGGCGAAGTGCCGGTTCATGTTGGGGAACGCGTTGACCGCTTGGACGATCGCGTAACCCAGGAGATGGGTGAACGAGATCTTACCGCCGCGAGTACGTGCGAGGTGGTTGTTGATGACGATGCGGTTGTCGAACATCAGCTTCGCGGGGATGGCACGCACGCTGGTTGCCGTCGGGATCTCGAGCGAGAGCGACATGTTCTTGACGACCGCGGCTGCGGCGCCGCGCAGAACCTTGGTTTCCTCAGCTCCGCCGGCGGGGGCGGGCTTTGCGGGAGCGGCCGCGGGCTTTGTTGCTGCGGGCTTGGCCGGGGCGGCCTTCGCGGCGGGCGCTGCCGTCTTCGC